>JAIOQF010000205.1 GCA_021413535.1 Verrucomicrobiota bacterium | reverse complement strand
AATGAATACGCACAGTTCGGACTGATCGTCTTCGCATTGCTCTGCCAGCTAGGCTGCTCTATCTGGCTGGCGATTTCGATGGCGCGGAAGGTGCGCAAAGGCAGGGGTCATGTAGCGCTGCTGTCCATCGTCTTCGTGATTGCAAGCGTGATCGTCGGCTGCGTGTCATTCTTTGCCGCATGTATCAGTGTAGGTTTTCATGGAGACAGCCCGTGAATCTACCGTGAAGCTACGAAAAAGAACGGAGCGCGGACACCCTTGTCCGCGAGAAGCGTCTCCCGTCGAGCACAGTGGACAGGAGTGTCCACGCTCCCTCACTCCATCCAGCCCGACGCCGGATAGCTGCCGAGGATCTTTACGGTGCCCCCGTCTTTGTTCACTTCATTGAGCGCCTTGGTCAGCGCTGGGTCGTGAAAGTGTCCGGCGACTTCAAGGAAGAATCGGACGTGATGATGGGACGCGTCGTCATCGCCGGGCACGGGACGATTTTCGATCTGGCGGACATTGATGCTGTGCTTCACGAAGGCTTCGAGGATCTCCATGAGCGCGCCCATTTTGTCCCGGGTGGTGACCATGAGAATCGTGTTGTCATTGCCAGTGGACGGTGCAGCACGACGACCGAGCACGATGAATCGGGCCTGGGAGGCGCTGTCGTCGATGGAAGGGGCAATAATCTTCAAGCCTTGCAACTCCGCGCCGAGCGCAGTGCCGAGCGCGGCTGAGTTCGGATGTTCACTGGCGAAGGCGGCGGCCTGGCTGGTGCTGGGTGCCTCGCGCAGTTCGGCTTCCGGAAAATTTTGCGCGAGCCATTTCCTGCATTGGGCAATGACCTGCGGATGACCGTAGATGAAGTCCACGCTTTCCTTGGGGCCGTTGGACATGAGCACGGTTTCCGTGTGCCAGAGTATCTGGGAATAAATGTGCAGCGGCGAATCAACCAGATGATCCAGCGTGTGATGCACTGCGCCCTCGGTGCTGTGCTCGATGGGCAGCACGCCGTAGTCGGCTTCCTGGGCTTCGATGCGATCGAACACGTCTTCCGTGCTGGCTTCTGGAAGATAAAGCACACTGTTGCCGAAGCGACTGATGGCCACCTGATGAGTCCACGATCCTGCTGGACCGAGGTAGGCGATGCGCAAGTTCTGCTCCAGCGCGAGCGCGGCGCTGATGATCTCGCGGAAGATCGCCCGGATGGATTTCTCCGGCAGGCGACCTTTGTTCTGATGGTTCAATTCAATGAGCTTGCGGAGGAGTTTTTCTTCGCGATCCGGAGCGAAAATTTCCAGTCCTTCCTTGCGTTTGATCTCGCCAATCTCATGGACAAGATCTGCGCGCTCGGTCAGAAGTCGCAGCAACTCCTGGTCAATGCGGTCGATCTTGGTGCGGATTTTTTCGAGTGGCATGGAGGAATGATGCACCGCGAGTTAGGGCGATGGGCGCGTCACTGGAAAGGTAAAAAATGCAGGCGGCTCTTAATTCGTCTCAACTTGGTTGCTCGGCAGGCTCTTCAATGTTTAGCGCCGGCACCTCATCAGGCGTTGATGGCGCGGTGGCGTCGGAAGTGACCGCAGCTTCTTCCACTGGCACAGGTAGTTTGACGCGGCGCAGTTCGGCTGCGTTTGGCAGATCATCCAGATGACGGATGCCGAAATGATCAAGGAAGAGATCGGACGTTGAATAGAGTAGCGGACGACCGGGAAGTTCGGCGCGACCTTCGATCTTCACCAAACCGCGATCGAGCAATTGCTGCATCATCGCATCCACCGATACGCCACGCACAGCTTCGATGGCGGATTTGGTCAGCGGCTGACGGTAGGCGATGATGGCCAGTGTCTCCAGCGCGGGCGCGCTGAGCTTGGTGGGTTTTTTGCCGGGATAAAGTGCGCGACACCATTCAGCGTATTCGCTGCGGGCGCAGAGTCGCCAGCCGCTGCTGCGTTCTATCAGTGTGAAGGAGCGCCCGTCCTGCTCGTAGTGCGCGATGAGATCATCAATCGCGGTGCGAATTTGCTCGTCGGTGATGCCTTCCATCGCAGCCTTGCCTTCGTCGGCTGGTTCGCCAGACTCTTTGGCAGCTTCCTTGGCCTCCCGGGCAGTTTCGCGAATGGCACGACCAATCTCGGCAACGGTCAGAGGTTCCTGGCAGGCAAAAAGAAGGGCTTCAACGATGCGGATGAGTTCCA
>JAIOQF010000204.1 GCA_021413535.1 Verrucomicrobiota bacterium | reverse complement strand
ACCCGCGCCTGCTGGGCTTCGCGCTCGATAGTCCGCCTGCGGGTTTCCGTGCGGATGAATATTCCATCGACATCAGCGGCTGGCTCGTCGGAAAGAGCGCCCGAGCAATGGGCGTGAAAGTCACGTGCGGGAGTGAGATTGTCAGACAGACAGATGTCTGGCTGCCACGACCTGACATCGAGGATCTAGTCAGCCGCAAGTTGCAGAAGGAAACGTTCCTGCGTCGTTTCGTCCGGAGTTTAGGTCGGCGACGGGGGAACAAGCTCATAGAAGAAGCCGCCGCGTCGGGTTTTCATGCTTCAGTCAACTTGCTGGGGCTGCCGGAGAAATTCAAGCTGCGTGTCCGCGGACTGCTGGCCGACGGGACCCGTGTTGAGCTGGGTGAAATCAAGGGACGGCACCTTCCTGTCAGGACCTCGTGCCTCAACAAGTTCCAGCCGCTCATTCTTTCCGGACTCGGACGCTCGGGCAGCAGCTGGTTGATTCATCTGATCGGCGAGCACCCCGGAATTATCACCCACTTGAGCCATCCCTATATCTCGCGTGTCGCGGTGCATGCCATGCGAGTCTTTCAGGTCCAGTCAACGCCTTCGAATCCCGTCCGGACGAAGGAGATGCGGGGGACAACCTGGGAAACGCAAAGCGTGAGTTCGTTGCCCTTGCTCTGCCGGACGATCGACCCGGCCGGAGAATCCTGGCTGCGCAAGAATCGCGTGGAACTGCTTGCCGCTCAGACACAGGAGATGATCGAAGAATTTTATGCCCAGGTCGCCATGCGCCAAAAAAAATCGCAGGCGCGCTTCTTCGCGGAGAAGGTATTTCTGTATCCATTCATTGGCCAGTTGTTCGCGAATCTGTATCCAAGTGGACGCGAGATTTTTCTGGTGCGGGATTTTCGCGACGTTGCCTGCTCGCGGCAGAAATTTCACGCGCGCCGCCCTGGCCGGGAAAAACTATCGCACGAACATCATGTCAAAAACACTGCGGTTCGCGCAAAGCTGCTGCTGGAACATTGGAAGGCGCGCCGGTCGCGAGCTCATCTGGTGCGTTATGAGGATCTGGTGCTGCGACCGGCGGAAACTCTCGGTTCGTTGTTCGAGTATTTGGAACTCGAAAACGCGCCGGCCATGATTGCATCCATTATTGAGCGGGCCGCACAGAACACCCCGGGTCTAGATCGCCACCGCACCATTGACGATGCCACACGGACGATCGGTCGCTGGAGACACGATCTGACGCCGGATCTGCAACGCCTGTGTGAAACCCAATGCAGTGATGCTCTGCGGGAGTTTGGTTATCTCGAAGGGTGCTGAAGTTCAGAGTCCGCACGCATAACCCATTCGCTCCATCGCGGTTCCGTGGATCGACCAAAATAACTCCTCCAGCGCAGCAGGCATTTCCTCGCGCCAGCTTCCGACACGACCTTTCCGGAAGCTTTGCGGTTTTTTTGCATGCAGATCTTCAAATGCTGGAAGCGCTCCCGATGGTGCGGGCGGTTTCAGGCCGATGCCCCTGCAAGCGGCACTAATCGCGCCGGCGGGATCGTCGATCATATCCTCGTATCTTAATACCGTCGTTGCAGCCTCGCGGTCCGACCACGCCGAGACATGAGTGGACCATCCGCCGAAGTGTTCCCTGCTTCGGATTAACATTTTCAGCGTGGCTTCAAAGCTAGGAGGTGTCCGCGAATCAGAAAAACGCCGCAGCACATAATGTGCATACGACACGAGACAGTCCCTCCCGTCCCGCACCACGCAGATCGCAGGGTTCCGGTCGCTGTCTTGCGGAAGTTCATGGGTTTTTACAAACACGCATTGTGCGAAGTCCCGTGAGGCAATGGCAGCATCGTTGTTTGGACTGGTGCCCGTCCATCTTGGCGTCTCCTCTGCAGCCGTGGCATTCGCAGGCCGGTCATAGACCGTCGCAGTCTCCGCCTGAAAGAGGCTACCGAGAATGAGGCGGGCGAACTTGTTGCCTGAACGAGGGTAGGAGGCGAGCCAGACGATCATGAAAGTGCTGTATTAAAAAATAACATCATTGGGAGCTACTTGAGCGTGTCGGGCTGTTCCGCGTGCTAGAGGTCGGCATCGATATATTGCACACGCTCCGGGAATTTGTGGGCACCGCTTGTGGATTGCAGGTTCGAGACTTCTGTATGGGCGAATGCCGACGTCAGCATCGGTGCAGCGTGCGATGCAAAAGAGCTTAATGCGTCTCCAGTTTTTCTTAGGATGGCACGACTGCATTTAGTTGAGAGATTTAAGCTGATTACGAAAATGGGAAACCGCTTTTCGAGTGAAACGCGGTCTGATAGACGAGAGATTGGAGGGCATGGCCGCTGGTCAAGACTTAGCTGCTCTCAGAATGCGTTCACGCCCGTGCGATGCGACGGCGATTCGCCATGAAATACAGCACCGGCACCGCCATGCGGGAAATTAAAAGCGAGGCGATCTCTCCAGCCATCAGCGAAATCGCGAGTCCTTGAAAAATAGGATCCGCCAGAATCACAGCAGCACCAACCACCACTGCCAGCGCGGTGAGAAGCATGGGGCGAAAGCGCACGGCGCCGGCGTCGATCACCGCCTCATCAAGCGGCAGTCCCTCGCGCACGCGCTGCTCGATGAAATCCACGAGGATGATGGAATTGCGCACCACAATACCGGCGCCCGCCATGAAGCCGATCATTGAGGTCGCGGTGAAGAATGCGCCCATCGCACCATGTGCCGGCAGGATCCCGACCAGTGAAAATGGTATCGCTGCCATGACAATGAGCGGAGTGAGAAACGAACGGAACCAGCCAACCATCAGCACATAAATCAGAATCAAACACGCGCCGAAAGCCGCGCCAAGATCGCGAAAAACTTCAATGGTGATGTGCCATTCGCCGTCCCATTTGATGGCCGGCAGCGCATCACTGAAGGGCATGGTGGCATTGAGGATTTGCAACTCCGTGCCGTCGCCACCGAAATCGCGCGTGTTCAACTTCTTCAATTCCGCGTTCATTTTCGCGATGGCATACACTGGACTTTCGATCGCGCCGGCGACATCGCCGATGACATAGGTCACGGGCATGAGATTCTTGCGGTAGAGGCTCTTGTCCATTGTTGTCGGCTCGAGACGGACCAGTTCACGAAGCGGCACCAACGGCGATCCTTGGGCGTTAGAGCCGGGCTCGGGCAAGGCGTTTGCATCGCCGGAGCGCACTCGAAGCGCCAGCAGTTCCTCCGGCGTCGTCCGCGCACTGCGGGGGAGTTGCAGCACAATGTTAACGTCCTCTTTTTCGCGCGGCAGGTGAAGAAGATCGACCGATTGACCGCCGACGGCGATGCGCAATGTCTGTGAGATTGTCTCCGCACTCACGCCATTTAGCGCGGCCTTTTCTTTGTCGATCACGAAGCGCGCCTTCGGTTGGTCGGCTTCGACATACCAGTCGACGTCCACAACGCCTGCGGTCCGTTTAAAAATATCGCGCGCTTTCTCGGCAAGTTTCAAACGCGCAGTTTCATCGGGACCGTAAACTTCCGCCACGAGGGTCTGCAACACTGGTGGTCCGGGGGGCACTTCTGCGACCGCAACGCGCGCGCCAAATTTTTCGGCAATGGCCGCGACCCTCGGGCGCACGCGTTTGGCGATATCGTGACTCTGAGCGCTGCGCTCGTGTTTGTTTACGAGATTCACCTGGATGTCCGCCACATTGGCGCCACGACGCAGGAAGTAGTGCCGCACGAGGCCGCTGAAGTTGAACGGCGCCGCGGTGCCGGCGTAAACCTGATAATCCGTGACCTCCGACTCCACGCGCACTGCGGCGGCAATCTCCCGCGCCGCCTGCGTGGTGCGCTCCAGCGAACTGCCTTCAGGCATGTTGAGCACGATCTGAAACTCCGACTTGTTGTCGAATGGCAGCATCTTCACTTTGGTCCAGCCCAGCACCACGGTTGCCATCGCACCGAGCAAAAGCGCGCTGATGCCCGCGAGGAAAAACCAGTTCCACCCGCGATGATGCAGCAACGGTCCCATGACCCGGCGATACAAGCGGGTAAACGCATCCTCAGCGTGTTCCGAGTGCCGTCGATGTTGACTGGAAACTTCAGCGCTTCCTTCGGTCAGAGAGCGATACTTCTTACCGACCCGAAGAATGCGGATGGCTGCCCAGGGCGTGACCATGAATGCGATGGCCAATGAGAAGCCCATCGCGGCGCTGGCACCGATGGGGATCGGCCGCATGTAAGGGCCCATCAATCCGCCTACGAACGCCATCGGCAGCACGGCGGCAATCACGGCGAACGTCGCAAGGATCGTGGGATTCCCCACTTCGTCCACGGCTTCAACCGCGATGTCTTTCCAATCACGGCCCTTGTTCTGCGGCAGGTGAAAATGCCGGACGATATTTTCCACGACCACGATTGCGTCATCCACGAGAATGCCGATGCTGAAGATGAGCGCAAAAAGCGTGATGCGGTTCAGGGTGAATCCACCGATGTAGAAGACGAGCAACGTGAGCGCGAGCGTGGCGGGAATGGCGACGCCCACGACACCGGCCTCGCGCCACCCGAGCGTGAGCCAGATCAGAATCATGACACCGGCCACGGCAATGCCCATGTGCAAGAGCAGTTCGTTCGATTTCTCCGCGGCGGTTGCCCCGTAATGGCGGGTGACGCTGACCGTGATATCGGCGGGAATGAGAGTGCCTTTGAGTGCATCCACTTTGCGCAGGATATCTTCCGCGACGGCAATCGCATTCGCACCGGGGCGCTTTGCGATGCTCAGGGTGACTGCGGCCTGCTCCTCACTCGAGCCGCCCTTCCCGAAGAGCACGTAGTTTGCGGGATCTTCCGCGCCGTCGATGATCTCGGCGACCTCCTTCAAATAAACTGGCCGGCCGCCGGAAACTCCAACGACCACGTTGCCGACATCCCCAGCGGTTTGCAGAAACGCTCCGGTCTCCACGATGATGGACTTGTTGTCACTCGTCAGTTCGCCTGCGCGAAGCTGGCGGTTCGCCTGCTGCAGCATGGGGATCAATCCGGCGGCGCTGAGATTGCGTGACGCGAGCTTCACGGGGTCAAGCAGCACCCTCAGTTCCCGTCTCGCGCCGCCAATGATCGTCGTCTCCGCGACCATGGGGACTTGCTTCACGAAGTCATCCACCTGTGAAACGAGGCGTCGCAGTGTGAGGTGGTCGTAACGCGCGCTGTGGAAAGTGAGAGCGAGAATGGGCACGTCGTCGATTGACTTTGGCTTGATAAGCGGCCAGGCGACGCCGTGCGGGATGCGCTCGAAGTTCGAACGCAGTTTCTCGGTGAGCTGGACGAGGCTTTGCTGGGGATCGGAGCCCACCTTGAAGCGCGTGATGACCAGGCTCTCACCATCTCGGGAAGTGGAGTAAAGATATTCCACACCCGGAATCTCCCAAAGCAGCTTTTCCATCGGACGCGTGACGCGCTCCTCGATTTCCCTGGCACTGGAACCGGGCATGGAAACCAGCACGTCAACCATCGGCACCTTGATCTGCGGTTCCTCCTCGCGGGGCAGAAGCAGGATCGCGGCCGCACCGAGCAGGATGGAAGCAATGATGAGAAGCGGCGTGAGTTTCGAGTCCACAAATGCCCGTGCAATGCGACCCGCGACGCCTTGGGCATGGTCGGGTGAAGAATTCAAGGTTTCACCTCCACGCGCTGACCGTCTTTCGCCATGCCTTCAATGATGATTTGCTCGCCCGCGTCGAGTCCGGAGATGATCTCCACCTTGCCATCGTCACGCCGTCCGGACTTCACAATCCGAAGATGCGCGCGACCGTTTGATACTACCGTGACGAACTCCATCTGGCCATTCACGGAGACTGATGCCGCGGGGACCAGTGGTGTGTTGCTGGATCCAACCGGCACCTGCACGCGACCGAACTGGCCGGCCCGCACCCCCGGTGCCTGCGGGAGATCCAGCTTCACGAGAAACGTGCGACTGCCAGGATCCGTGATGGGTGCAATTTCGGCAACCCTTCCGCTGATAACGGCAGCAGCCGGGTTGAGTTTCACTGGCAGCGTCGCATTGAGTTTGATGTGCTCGATCAGTGCTTCCGGAACATCCGCTTCAAATCGGAGCACGGCGGGCGATTCCATTTCCAGGAGCGGTTTGCCTGGCATGGCGAAATCGCCGACGTCAGCAATCTTCCGCGTGATCACGCCATCAAATGAGGCGGTGATTTTTATGTAACCCAGCATCGTCTCCGCCTCGGCGACGGACGATTTTGCCACACGCAACCTGGCATCCGCCGCGTCAAAGTCCTGCCTGGAGATTGCGTTGGAAGCCAGCAACGGCTTCAGTCGGTCAAAATCTTTCTGAGCCTGGGCGAGCATCGCATTGGCCTGCTCGAGTTTCGCCTGGATTTCTGCAGCGTCGATCACCAGCAGCAGTTCCCCGCTTTTTACAACCTGTCCCGGCGCGGCTAGAAGCTGCGCAATACGGCCGTTGATTTTGGACTCGACCCGCGCCGCCAGTTTGGCCCGGACGGTGCCGACCACGTCCTCGCTTGTAGCATGGGGCTTGATTTCAATGTTGCTGACGCGAACTGGAACGGTCGGCAGTTCCTGTGCCGGGGAGGCCTCCTCGGGTCTGTGACATGAAGATACGAGCAACGCAAAAACAAAAACGGGAGCGGAACGAAGGATCATGAAATTGGAAGGAGTCTGACGTTCATTTCAAGAACTGTGGATCTTGTAACTTGACTGTATGAGTTTATGCGCATATTAATAGACCAAGCAACTGTTTTCTTCGCCTTATGCCTCCAAGCACCAGAAAAAAATCCCTGCCCCCAGTCTCTGACGAGGCTCTGGAGCTCATTGCCTCATGGTTTCGCGTCCTCGCCGAGCCCAGTCGTCTGCGCATCCTTCGGTCGCTGGAGGAGGGCGAGAAAAACATCACGGAACTGGTCGGAGCCACCCGGCTGACCCAGGCCAACGTGTCGCGTCATGTCCAATCCTTGGTGGAAGCCGGGATGGTCGGACGGCGCCGGGAGGGGTTGCAGGCCATTTGTTTCATCGCCGACCCTAAAATCACCGAACTCTGCGATACGGTATGCGATAGCTTGCAGAAGCGCTTCGTCCAGCAGGCCAAGCGGCTAGCCGTCCGCTGAGTCCGGTTGACGCAATTCCCGCACAGCCCCCGGCAAAATCCGGCACGAGATAATACTTTTAAATGCGTGTAAG
>JAIOQF010000144.1 GCA_021413535.1 Verrucomicrobiota bacterium | reverse complement strand
TCCGGCACTTGGCGATTTGCTGAACAGATCAACATGATCCACCTCTGGATAACCGTGCGCATTCACGGCATAACGAATGCGTAATGCGTGATCTGACAGTGCCTTGGCATTCGCCAGTTCCAGACTAATCCCCTGCTGCTCGACCAGGAAAAACCAGTTTCCGCCCCAGGCAACATCACCAGCAACAACACTGCCATCGTCAAGCGTCACCGTCACATCCTTCGCCGTGCGATAACTCGGGACGTTGATCACGGAAACACTGCCATCATCATGCAAGGTCGCGGTGACGACACCCACCACGGTCTCAATGCGATGAACGCCCGCGCTGATCCTGCCAAGATGTGCCAGCGTCACTATCAGTCCGATCGTGCCGTGGCCGCACATGCCGAGCACGCCGACATTGTTAAAAAATATTACTCCGGCGGTGCACGTCGAATCAGTCGGTTCCACCAACAGTGCGCCGACCAGCACATCATGACCGCGCGGCTCGCACACGACTGCGGTGCGAAACTTGTCATGTTCACGCCGGAAGACTTCGCCCTGTTGCGCCACGGTTCCGCCACCCAAATTGGGAGCACCGCTGATCACCACGCGTGTGGGTTCACCGCCGGTATGAGAATCTATGACTGTAATCCGCTGCATCCCGCGATGGTGCGAGCATTGAGACCACTCTCAAGCAGTTTCGCATTTTATCGCTTTCAATAGCGATCCAGCAGCCAAATCGGCTGGACATTTCCCCCTGTCAGCGCCATGTGTCCCGCCCCATGAATCGACAGGAAAACCTCGATACTTTTTTCCGCGACGGCAAGACCGTCATCCTTCCGATTGACCACGGAGTCGCAGTGCCCGTGCCCGGCTTGGAAAATCCCTTCGCGCTCATCGAGCAGTTGAACCCATTCGTGGATGGCTACGTCATCAATCTCGGTCTCGCACTGCGCACCGGTGATTTGCTTACGGGCAAGGGCATCTGCCTGCGCACCGACGTCTACAATGGCCGCACCACCGGTCGCGGTGCTGGCAGCATTCCCGTCTACGGATTATCCGAGGCGGAGATGGTCGGCGCAACTGGCGCGATGACCATGCTCTTTCCAATGGCAGAGAACGAAGACTCGTCCATTCAGTCCTGCGCCGATCTGATCCGCGAAAGCATGGACATCGACATCCCGGTGATTGTGGAAAGCCTGCCGTTCGGGCTCGGGCAGAAAGAAAAATATACTGTCGAGAACATCGGGTTTGCTGTCCGCTTGGCCGCTGAACTCGGTGCGGATGTGGTCAAGACCGCCTATCCCACCAACGGAACGGTCAAGGATTTCAAACGCATCGTCGAATCGTGCTACGTGCCGGTCATCGTGCTCGGTGGTGCAGCCATGGGCAATGATCTCGACCTCCTCTGCATGGTGCGCGACGCGATGGAAGCCGGTGCCGCAGGCATCGCCATCGGGCGCAATGTGTGGCAGCACCAGAACCCCGTTGCCATCGCCCGCAGTCTCGCGGCCATCGTTCACGAAAGCGCCCGCGTCGAAGAGGCGCTGACGCTGATGAAGGAAATTGTCTGAATCCCTCGCGCCCAGATCGGGCGTCGAATCACAACTACTGGAAGTGATGAAGCTGCTGATCGCGTTTCTGTTTCTCACCGCTTCCTTCGCCTCGGGCGGCGAACTCAAGCAGCAGGAAATTGAACTGGAAAAATTTCCCGAGGGTAATTCGCCGCAGGAAATTTTCGTCATCGACGGCACCATCCAAATAAAAGTTCGCCAGGGCAGGAAAGTGATCGAAATCAGCGGCGACAAACCCGAAGTCGACGCCGGTGCGGTGCTCGGACCCGCCGCCAACGGTGCAGCAAAAATCGCAGCGCGAGTTTTTGCCAGCAAAGCAGGCCGTTCATTTCCCAGGTTCGGCATCGGCGTGCATGGCCAGACTGGCTTCCGACTTTTCGTCGTGCCTGCCCGGATGCAGATGCAACTCATGAAGGGCGACGAAGTGATCACCGCTGTGCCCTTTGCTTGGAAGAATGAAACCGCCGTGCAGCTTCGCCTCGCCTTCACTCCGGTGAGTGCCGGCCAGTGGATTGTCACCGGCAAGGTTTGGACCGACGGCACTCCAGAACCAGCTGCGGCGCAAATTACTCACGGAATCACCAGTCCGCCCCCGCGTGGGCAGAGTTCGATCTGGGCGACGCCTTACGCAGGCACGCCGGTGGATTTTGATCAGATCAAAGTCAGTGTCGATGGCTAAAAACATTTGCGCGCCTGGCAAAACCCGCTAACCTCACAGTCCCCTCGCGCAAGCGAAGGATTTGGTCTGGAGCTGTAGCTCAATTGGTTAGAGCGCCGCCCTGTCACGGCGGAGGTTGCGGGTTCGAGCCCCGTCGGTTCCGCCAGGCCACTCTGCGGAGATCATGCCGATGAAAAACGAGCGCCCGCCCACCCCATTCGAGGAAAAAGTTTACGCCGCCACTCGTCGCATCCCGCGTGGCAAGGTCAGCACTTACCGCCTCATCGGAAAATCCATCCAATGCGAATCAAGCCAGGCCGTTGGTCAGGCGCTCCGAAGAAACCCTTTCGCACCCAAAGTCCCCTGCCATCGCGTCATCGCCTCCAGCCTGACCATCGGTGGATTTTTCGGCCAACGCGACGGTGCGGAGATCAAACGCAAGCTGAAGCTGCTCGGTGAGGAAGGCGTGCGCTTCGTCAATGGAAAACTGGCCGATCTTGATCGCGTGCATCATTTCTGAAGCGGCTCATGCGGCCCTCCTCATGAGCCGCTTTTGGTTGCGTGAGAAGTCCTGGCGGGCATGATTCATCAATACGCTATGCGCCCCCTCCGCTTCCAACCGATTTATCAAACCCGCGTCTGGGGCGGTCGCCAACTGGAAACCGTTTTCGGTCGCAAGCTGCCCGATGACCAACCCTACGGCGAAAGCTGGGAACTCTGTGACCGGCCCGAAGCCCAGAGCATCGTCGCCGATGGTCCACTGGCAGGAAAGTCGCTGCACCAACTCTGGACGAAGCATCGTGCTGCGGTTTTCGGGGAAAAACATCGTGACCATCCCGCGAAACATTTTCCGATCTTGCTGAAGATTCTGGATTGCAGCGATGTGCTCTCGCTCCAAGTTCATCCGCCTGCGGCGATCGCGTCCACACTCGGCGGAGAACCAAAAACCGAGATGTGGTTCGTCGTGAAGGCAGATCGCAGGGCTCAGATTTATGCCGGACTGCGCCAGGGCGCGACGCGAGAGAGATTTGCCGCCGCGCTCAATGACGGCACCGTGGCCGATCTCGTTCACAGCATCACTCCGCACCCAGGAGAATTCATGCTGGTCGAGTCCGGGCGCCTTCACGCGCTCGGCGCCGGACTGCTCGTTTACGAGATCCAGCAAAATAGCGACACCACTTATCGCGTGTTCGACTGGAACCGGGTCGGACTCGATGGCAAGCCGCGCGCGCTGCATGTGGCCGAATCGCTCGCCTGCATCGATTTCGATGATTTTGCACCAGCCATGCAAACACCCGCCACCGATGGCCGCATGGTGCAGCGCGGTCATGGCGTTCTAGCTGGAGAAGACGTGCGCGCCGGAGAATTTATGATTCTGCCAGCAGAACACATGATCTGGCCACTCACAGCGTTAGAAAATGATCTGGAGTGGCTGGAGATCAAACTTCCCTCGTGAAGTGGCAGCCGATGAGACGAGGCTCTAAGTTTAGATGTTCTTGGCTTACTCCGCCGGGAAAAGTTAGATCCTCGTTACCTCGGCTGCTACACAGACTGCAATTGCAACCGATAGCGTTCGCGGCTGCTCTCCAGCTTCAACTTCGCCCCATAGGCTTCGCTTAGATTCGCGCTCGTCAATACCTTGACCGTTTCTCCAGCAGCCAGGACTTTTCCCTCCTTCATCAACAGCACGCGATTGAAGCAGGCCAGAATCTCCTCGACGTGATGCGTCACCAGCACCAGCGATGGCGCGTCCTTGCGTGTGGCAAGTTTTTGCAGCCAGGTCAGAAAATGCTCGCGCGCGACGGGATCAAGTCCGGCGCAGGGTTCATCAAGAATGAGCACCTGAAACTTCGCCATCATGGCGCGACAGATTAAAATCTTCTGTCGCTCGCCCTGCGAAAGCACGCCCCAGCGCGATTCCACGAGATGACCGCAACCGAACTGCTTCAGCAGCGCCCGGGCTTCCTTATCCAGCGCAGGCTTTACATCACCGATGAGATTGATCATCGCCTCGCGTCCGCTGACGACGGCATCAATCACCGGCTCGTTGGGTTCCAAATAAAATGTCAGCGTGCTGCCGACAAGTCCGATGCGCTTGCGCACCTCGCGCCAGTCAGCCTCGCCGAACGTCGCATCGCCCACGCGGATGTCGCCCGCCGTGGCCATATCGTAGCCGGTGAGCAGATTGATCAACGAGGTCTTGCCGCAGCCATTTGGACCGAGGATCACCCAGTGCTCCCCTGCCCTCACCTGCCAGTTGATGTTGTCGAGGATATGACGCGATCCGCGTTCGAAACGGAGGCTCTCGACTGAGAGGACTGGGGGATCTGAAGCTGCACGCGGATTTGTCATTTTGCCGGAGGTTATCGCGCGACACGTCCGTCGCAAGCAGCCTGGAGCCAATTCGTTCCTGAGAACGTCGGCGCCCCTCGACCGACATAATAATCAAAAATGACTGCTCAAATTTGCGAATTATCTCGACATTGCGCGGTATTTCTTGTAATTCTAACCGCATTGCGCCAATCGTCGGCACGAACCACCGCTTTTAACAGTTTCCACCTGCAAATGCACCCATCCGACACCCGCCCCCTGAAAGTGAAGGTCTCTGTAATACCCCAAATTGCTCAGGCTGCATTCCAGCCTTCCGCGAGGAGGAAAACATTCATTGGCTCTTTGGTGATACTCATGGCTTTCGCCAGAGTGGCAGACGTGGCCATCACCTATCGGTTTAGTCCCGACCTCGCCTTTGAAGGCAATCCAATGGTCCGGTTGCTCGGCATGGGCTGGCCTTTTCTACTGACGGCGAATCTACTAGCGGTGTTCGCGATCGGTGCCTGCAGCCTCTCCTGGCTGCAAAATCCCCTGCAATATGAATATTCACCCGATGTGCGCGATGCCTGGTCTTTCGCTTCGTTCGCCTCCTTCAATCGTGTTTACTCGCGTCCAATGTTTCTCTGGAAGCGGCTTGTTTGCACCCCGAAAAACTGGAGGCACTCGATCCAGCTCCTGGGCTTTGTCGCTCCCGTGACCGTCGTAGGCCTGAGTGTGGCCGCAGTCTTCTCGTGGTATGCGATGTATTCCCTGCACTGGGGAGCCTACGAGGCTTTTTACAAGACCCTCTGGCCCGTCTTCCCCTACGGAGTCGTGATCCCGCTGATCTGGATATCCGCCGCGACGTTTTACCGTTCGGAACATGCGCGTTATCGCGCAACGCCGCGCCCGCTCACGAATCCCGTTGCAATGGAAAACGCGGTCGAGCAGCCTGAGTTGCTGACGACTGCGGTGGCTGTGTCATAGCCGCCCTTCAGCCGACAAAAATTTCTGCACAATCAAAGTGCAGCAATCGTATCGTCCAACGCCGCGATCAACTCGCTGATAGTCGCCTCGCTCTCGTCGCCCATGTTGGAAATACGGAAGGTCTTGCCCTTGATCTTGCCGTAGCCGCCGTCGATGGCGAGGTTGTGGCGCTTCTTGAGCGTGCTGACGAAGTTCGCGACATCAAAAGCGTCCCCCTTGTTGTTTTTGACGCAGGTAAGCGCCTTGCTGCGAAAGCCCTCGGGTGCAAAAAACTCAAAGCCGTGCTTTTTCACCCAAGCGTGGATCATGGCGTTAAGCTTCGCATGACGCGCATAGCGATTCTCCAGGCCTTCAGCAAAGAACTTGTTCAACTGATGCTGCAACCCGTTGATGAGCGCGATGCACGGAGTGCTGGGCGTCATGCTGGTTTCGCCATTTTTCTTGAACTCGATGAAGTCAAAGTAGTAGCCGCGATCCGCGATGGTGGCGGCGCGTGCGTAGGCGGCTTCACTGGCGGCGAATAATGCCATGCCGGGCGGCATCGCAAAGGCCTTCTGGCTGCCGGTGAGCAGCACATCAATACCAAGCGCGTCGAAGTTCACAGGCACGGTGGTGAAGCTGGAGACGGTATCCACGATGAACATCACATCGGGAAACTGCTTCTTCAACGCGGCGATCTCCTCCAGCGGACTGAGCACACCGGTGGAAGTTTCGTTATGCACCAGCGTCAGCGCATCGAACTCGCCGGTCGCGAGTTTTTCCGCAATGAGTGCGGCGGTGATGGGCTGGCCCCACTCCACCTTCAGCTCGGCAGCGTCCTTGCCGCAGCGCTTGCTGACATCAAACCACTTGTCCGAAAACGCGCCACAGCAGCAGTTGAGCACTTTCTTCTTCACGAGATTCCTCAAGGAGCCTTCCATGATGCCCCAGGCGGACGAGGTGCTGATATAGACTTGTTGCTTGGTGCCAAACAATGTCTGGAGCTTCGGCTGGATGTCGGCGTAGAGATTTTGGAAGTCTTTGCTCCGGTGCCCGATCATCGGGGCAGACATGGCGGCATAGGTGTCAGGTGAAACTTCAACAGGGCCGGGAATGAACAGTTTGACGTGGTCGCGCATAGGGATGGGCAGTTTAGAGACGAACCCGGAAGAGTCAAACCGGCGGGAGATCAGAAGTCAGAAGTCGGAATGGGGAATGCCGCTTTGATCCACTCTCCCCGTCTCCCCATCTCCCCATCTCCGCGTCTTCCCCTCTACTTGTCCCAAATAAAATGTTCCAACCGGATGCGGTTGGCGCGTTCTCTGGCTTCGACAGCCCGGACTCCATTTGATTGCGCGAGGCGATCAGCCATCTTTGCAGCCGCGTCCCATTTTTTCTGGCTCTCGAGAATTTCCACGGCCAGGAACCCTGCCCGGTAGAACCAGGCCAGTTCGCGCGTGGTGAACGGCTCCGCCGCCTCGCGGGTTATGTCGACCACATCAGTGCATGCCTCCAGAGCCTCGTTGCTTCGATCAGTGCGTTGCAAGCTCTGCGCCAGAAGCACTCCGGCCCGCGCGCGCCAGTAACGGGCAGCTCCCGGCAGTTGCACGACACCACGGAACACTGCGATGGCATCCGTAAGATTTTTGGAATCCTGCTTGGACATCAGCGCCAGCAGCTCGCCCTTCTCAACTTGGAGTGAGAGCAGTTCATCCCCTGTTGGAGCAGGCTTTGAAGTCAGCACATTTTCGATGACAGCGAGGGCATCGCTCTCCTTGCCCTGCATGCGTTTGATCATGGCCATCTGCCGGCGTGATTCCGCAGCGAGCGGGCCACCCTGCTGAGCCACATCGCTGAAGTGATCGAGCGCCTTGTCGAGATCCTTCGCATTCAGAGTGAACATGGCCGCACGCGCGGCGAAAAATTGCGCGACCTCAGCATAGGACGAATCAGGATTATCTTCGGCCACTTGTTCAAACTGCCCGCGCGATCTGGGATAATCTTCCAGCCGGAAATAGGCTTGGGCAATTTTCATGCGGACCTCATCACGCCTCGACGGCGGAATATCAAGCAGGCAGTATTCGGCCAAGGCGATCTGGGCCTCGACCCAGCGCGGATCATCGGGATAAGATTTGAGAAATTCACGCAACGCCTCTTCAGCCGCACCATCACGCAAAAGCGCGAGGTGCAGTGCGCGTTCGAGTTCAAGATTGCCCGCCGAGGAATCCGCCTCTTTATTCTCTGTTAACAGCACCACAGCGCGGGAATAAGGCTGAGGCAATCCACCGAGCAGGGCGGCCACTCCCATGTTATAGATCGCACGCTGTTTCTGAACCAGATCCGATGCCAGTTCCGCCGAATGCTGAAATAGTGCGACCGCATCAGAAAATTCCCGGCGCGAGAAACGGATCATGCCCGTGAGAAAATCCACCGTGTCTTCCCCGCCCGTTCCGTTCCATGAACGCCATTCACGGGCGAGCTCCAACACCCGATCATCATTGTGCTGGGAACCATGCAGTGCCATCAGCAGTCGCATCGCCTCACTGCTGCGAGGATGGCTCATGCCGCCTTCATGGAAGGCCTCCAGCCCCCGCAGCGCATCCTCCACTTTTCCAGCTTCAGCGAGATTCCGCGCCTGATAATACATGGCGTGATATTTTTTTTCAGTGGCACCCGGCTGCGCCGCCCACTTGCCATACCACTCCAGCGTATCCGTCTCTTCCGTTGATTTCACCCGGTCCAGAATCGCAAAGGCCCGGTCAAAAAACGGGCTGTCTTCCGACTCATTGATGAAACGTTGCAGCAGCTTCTCCGCCGAGCGCTGCCGCCCCTGCAACTCCCAGGCTTCGGCCAATCGCACGACAATCGCATGCTGCAGCCGGACAGGATTGCCCTCGGACTCCTTCACCAGCTTGCGCAAAATACGATCCGCCTCCCGGCCTTCACCCGCCTCCACCAAGGCGGCGCCTTTGACGAACTCCATGGCCCGTCCATCCAGATCACTCCCGGCAAGACGCCGAAGAGTCGCCGCAGAGCGACCCGAGAGCGATTCAGATTCATTCGCCCACAGGCGCGAGAGACTCGCGACTTCCACGTCCTGGCTTTCACTCAGCAGTTTGAGCTGCTTGCGCCCAGTGTTCTCCCGCCCCTGCCCGATCAGCACCTGACCCAACATCAACCCAGCCAAATCCCGGTAACGCCCGCTTTTCAAATTCAGATAAGCACGCAATTCCGTCTCGGCTTCGCGAAACTTGCCTTGCAGCACCAGAGCCTGCGCTTTCCAGAACGCCGCATCCGGCACATCAAAAAACGTGAGAGCGACCAGCACCTTCTCCGGCTGCTTCGCGCGCACCAGCGCATCCGTGAGCCGCTCTGCCACGCGGACCACCTCAGAATGACTCAAGGAACTGTCTTGCAGCAAACGCTCGAATTTCAGTGCCGCGACCTGCGGCAGCTGATCTGCCAGCGCCCGCAATGCCGCCTGATATTCTCCGCGATCCTTCAACTCCGCCGCGCTCACACCGCAGCACACCAGTGCCGGCAAGAATTTAATCCACGTAATGAGACGCATCCGTCCAAACTAGCCGCAACCTCGGAAAGATCAAACCGTCACCATCGGTCGCATCAGCAACTGACGCAGGAACGACCCGGTGCTGCTCCGGTCATTCGCCGCAATCTGCTCCGGCGTTCCCTCGGCCACGACTTCCCCGCCCTCCTCACCACCGCCGGGCCCGAGATCAATGATCCAGTCGGCGCATTTGATCACATCCAAATTATGCTCCACCACAACCAGCGTGTTGCCCGCATCTCTCAATCGCATCAGGACCGCCAGCAGCATTTCGATATCGGCAAAATGTAAACCGATGGTCGGCTCATCCAGCAGATACAGTGTGCGCCCCGTCGCGCGCTTGGCCAGTTCCGCTGCCAGCTTGACCCGCTGCGCCTCACCTCCAGATAATGCGGCACCACTCTGTCCGAGCTTCACATAACCGAGCCCCACATCATTCAATGCCTTCAGCTTGGGCAACACCTGAGGCTGACGATCAAAGAACTGGCAGGCCTCCGACACGGTGAGATCCAGAACATCCGCGATGTTGCGGCCTTTGAAGGTGATCTCCAGCGTCTCCGAATTATAACGGCGTCCGCCACACTGATCACATGTGACCTGCACATCATTGAGAAAGTGCATGTCAATCGTGAGCAGACCGTCACCGCTGCATTTCTCGCAGCGTCCGCCCGGCACATTGAAACTGAAGCGGCTCGCACCGTAGCCGCGCACCCGGGCCGCCGGAAGCTTCGCAAAAAGTTCGCGGATCGGCGTGAACGCTCCCGTATACGTCGCGGGATTGGAACGCGGACTGCGACCGATGGACGACTGGTCAATCACCACCACCTTGTCAATCGAGTGCAATCCACTGATGCGTTCGTGTTTCCCCGGCTCATCTTTCGCACCGTAAAAATGGCGCATCAATGCACGACACAAAATGGTGTCCACCAATGATGATTTTCCACTGCCCGACGCGCCGGTGACGCCGATGAAACAACCGAGCGGAAACGCCACTGTGACGTTTTTCAGATTGTGCTCCGATGCACCATGAACAGTCAGCCACGCGGATTCCGCCTCCTTATTGAACTTCGGATTTTGCGGCTTCGCTTTTCCCGTCACCGCTGCAGCAATTAATTCAGCCTGCTGCGCGCGCGGGCCGATCCGAATCTGTGGCACCGGAATCTGGCGGCGACCACTGAGAAAATCCCCAGTGATAGAATGCTGATTCCGAATCACATCATCAGGAATTCCCTGCGCCACCAGCCTGCCTCCATTCGGGCCAGCACCGGGCCCGAGTTCAACCAGCCAGTCTGCTGCGCGCATCGTGTCTTCATCATGCTCAACCACCAGCACCGAGTTGCCGAGATCCCGCAAATAAAACAACGTCGAGATAAGCCGCGCGTTGTCTGCGGGATGCAGCCCGATGCTCGGTTCATCCAGCACATAAAGCACACCCGCCAGCCCGGATCCAATCTGTGCTGCCAGACGAATGCGTTGCGCCTCACCACCCGACAACGTGCCGCTCTCGCGGTCGAGCGTGAGATAGCCCAGTCCCACCCGCTCAAGAAACTCCAGACGCTTCAAGATTTCACGCTGCAACTCGGTGCAGAAAGTCTTTTGCAATTCCGTCAAAACAATCCCGTGCATCCACGCCACCGCGTCTCGCACGGAAAGCGCGGCAAACTGATGAATTCCGACTTCCGACCTCCCACTTCCCACTTCCGACTTCAGTCTCACTCCAAGCACCTCCGGCTTGAGTCGCCGTCCGCCACAGGCTTTGCACAAAAGCGGATTTAGATACCTTGCCAGTTGAGCCTTCAACGATGCTCCCTTGGCGCGTGCGAACATGCGTTCCACCATCGGCACCAGCCCCTCGAACGGTTTTTCCAGGCTGCGTTTATTGCTGCCTATCTTCCACCCAGTTGGAACCGCAACCTCGCCCGTGCCGTGAAAAAGCGCACGCTTGAACGCATCAGGCAGCGATTGAAACGGTGCTGAAAGATCAGCTTCAAAAAATCGCGCCAGACTCTCGATGCTGCGTTCGTGAAGCACCTTGAGCTTGGGCTGCTTGTTCCACCAGCCCTTGATCGCTCCATCCTTGATGGATTTTTCAACATCCGGCACCAGCAACCCCGGATCGCAAGCCATGACGGTGCCGACACCTTCGCAGACCGGACAAGCTCCGAGATGCGTGTTGAACGAAAAATGTTTCGGCGTGAAATCGTCCAGCACCGCGCCCGTCGCCGTGTTGGTGTAGCAGGTCGTGAAGCTGCGAAGTTCCGCCGTCTCGCCATCACCCGCGAGTGTGCGCACTTCACGCGGGTTCCATTTCAACGCGGTCTCCAACGCCTCCATGAGCCGGCCGCGCACCCCTTCACGCACGCCAAGGCGATCAATTACGATCTCAATCGAATCCGGTTTCTTTTTAGCAGGCTTCACCTTCTCATCGAGTTCATGAATCACGCCATCGATCCGCGCCCGAACAAAACCCTGCCGTTGCAATTTCTCAAACAGCCCAGGGATATCTGCCCGCTCATGCCGCAACACCGGCGCGAGAATCATCAGTCGCGTGCCTTCAGGCAGGGACAGCACTTCATCCGCGATCTGCACCGAAGTCATTTTCTTCAAGGGCACACCCGTCTGCGGATCGTGCGGCTGCCCCGCAGTCGCATAAAGCACCCGCAGGTCATCGTAAATTTCCGTAGTCGTGGCGATGGTTGATCGCGGATTCGGCGCGGACACACACTGCTCAATGGCGACCGCCGGTGACAAGCCGTCGATAAAATCCACTTCCGGCTTGTCGAACTGATCAAGGAACTGTCGTGCATAAGCCGACAGACTTTGGACGTATCGACGCTGCCCCTCGGCAAAAAGTGTGTCGAATGCCAGGGAGGATTTGCCACTGCCACTGACTCCAGTCAGCACGACCAGCTTCCCGCGTGGAATATCCAGGTCGAGGTTTTTCAGATTGTGCATCCGCGCGCCCCGAACACGGATCAGGCCGCTGGCGGATTCCAATTGCGGAGGAAGTTCGGGTGGCATTTCGATGAAGGACAAAGTGGAGCGGGTTGCCGGGGGATCAAGCGCGCCGCCATAATCAAACAAGCTGAAACCTTCCCGCTTTCCCGCTGTTTACACCCCCAATGTCCACGCTAAGCTTGCCCTTCACCGCGACGAACGATTTCTCTGCCTGGAACATGCCGGACTGGAAAGCGCCACAAGCCATCACCTCCCCAGAACCGTCCATCGACGAGGAGAACGTGCGCCTCATGATGCAGGTGCGCCAAGGTGACGTAAAAGCCTTCGAGCGCCTGATGGAACTTAACCAGCGCGCCGTGATCGGCACCGTGGCGCGGATGCTGAACAATCTCGATGACGCACACGATATCGCCCAGCAGGTCTTCGTTCGAGTGTGGCGCTCCGCCGAACGCTATGAGCCCTCGGCCAAATTCACCACCTGGCTTTTCACCATCACCCGCAACCTGGTTTTCAACGAAATGCGGCGCCGCTCGCGCAAACGGGAAGTGTCTCTTGAGGAACAAGTCGAAGAACATCATCACGATCATGCCGCGCCGGAGCGGCACAACCCGGACGTGGCCGCACAGCAAGGCGAACTGGAAAATGCCATCGACCGCGCCATCCAATCGCTCCCCGACAAGCAACGGCTCGCGGTGAGCCTGCGCCGCTATGAAGATCTGCCCTATGAGGATATTTGTGAGATCCTCGGCATGTCACTCTCCGCAGTGAAAAGTCTCCTGTTCCGCGCCCGGAATGACTTGAAGGAAAAGCTGGCCGGCTTCCTCGACGAGGAAGATTGACGACTACTTCCTGCTCAGGCGGTAGAACAAGACTCCGCCCACGCTGAGGAAAATCACATTCGGAACCCACATCAGCAGATGCGGGTAATAGCTGGCCTTCTCTTTGACCGAGTCAGCAAAGGTGATGAAAATAATGTAACTGGCTGCGACCAGCAAGCTCAAGGCGAATCCGACCGATGTCTCGCGACGCTGCGCGGTGATGCCCAGCGGAATGCCCACGAACGCAAATGTGATGCAGGCCAGCGAGAAACTGTAGCGCATGTTTGCCTCCGTCAGTGATGCGGAGATGAGCTTTTTGTCTGCCGCTTTCCCGGTGGTGCTGTCAATCCCGGATCGAACTTCCTGCCACAGGGTGTCGGTGTCCTTCATGCTGGCGGAGATGCGCGCGGACTTCCCCATGAGCTTGCTCAGCGGAAAGGTAATGGCCGATTCAGCGAGGTTGATGGATTGCAGATCGTTGAGCACGTCGACATTTTTGTCTTCCGTTTCTTTCGGAGTCTCGATGTGCGCATTGTGCAGTCGGAGCACGAAATCTGTTTCTCCAGGAGTGAGCACCACCTCCGCGCGTGTTGCCCGGGTGTAGCGGCGATTATAGCCGCCGTCGGACTCGAAGATTTCCACATTGTGCAGCTTCTTGTCATCCCGCGCCCCGGTGTAAATGGTATAGCCAGGAAACTTGTCCACGACTTTGCCGGGTTGAAAAAGCATTTCAGGGCGGTCAAGCGTCAGGTCAAAGAAGAGGCGCTTGATGCTGTTCTTGCAATACGGCGCGAGGTTCACGTTCACGAAGTAGCAGACCACGGACATGCATATTGCCAGCACAAACACGGGCGCGCAGATTCTCGGCATGGAACGTCCGGTCATGCGCAAAGCCGTCATTTCGTTGTCCGCAGACATGCGCCCGAAGACCAGCAGAATGCCCGTAAGCATCGCCCACGGAATTGTGAAGATCAGCGAATACGGAATGACGAACGAAATGAACTTCAGCACCGCAGAAAGTGGGAGCGATGAGGTGTCGCCCAGCAGGCGCTCCATTTCCTTGAACACATTTCCCAGCACCATCACGCCCGTGAGGACGATCACCCCGATGAGCATGGACGAAAACACCTGCCGCCAGATGTAGCGGTCAAAGATGTTTAACTTGAGATACTTCATGAGTAGGGATTCTTGCTCGCTGGCTTCGGGAGCCGTTTCTTCCGCCGGAACAATCCCGGAAGCAACCGCGAAGTGCAGACAACACTAGTCCTCAAACCGGAAAATATATTCACCGTCCTTCTGCATCATCAGGCGATCGCGAGCCATCAGTTCGAGATATTCCGGATCATTGGCGACCAAATCACTCTTCTGACGCAAGCGCGCTTTGTCAGACATGAGTCCGTCGCGCCGGCTTTCCAGTTCGTGCAAGCGCGCCCGTTGCGCCGCCTCCTCAGCCGCAGGCGGACGAAACGCCAGCACGCAGAAGGGCACGATCATCGCCAGCAAGAGCAGAACATTGAACATCGTCGCCCGCGCGAGAAAACTCGAGCGCCCCTGAGAGTGGGGCGCTTTCATGGAGAATTCCTCGATGGGCATGGCTGATGTCCAGATGATCAGACTTTCATTCGACCGCCGAAGATCGCGTCGTCACCCAGTTCCTGCTCGATGCGCAGGAGCTGGTTGTATTTCGCGATCCGATCAGAGCGGCTGAGGGAACCGGTTTTAATTTGACCGCAATTCGTGGCCACAGCGAGATCGGCAATGGTCGAGTCCTCGGTTTCACCGGAGCGAT
>JAIOQF010000143.1 GCA_021413535.1 Verrucomicrobiota bacterium | reverse complement strand
GCGGAGGACGTTGATGAGTTGCGGCAGCTCGTCGATGCTCAGCTTGCGCAGCCAACTGCCGAACGCAAAGACGCGCGGATCATCCTTTACTTTAAATACCGGGCCGCTCATTTCGTTGTTCTTTTCCAGTTCTTTGCGCTTCGATTCAGCGTCCGCACACATGGTGCGGAATTTGAACATCCGGAACGGACGGCCATTCCTGCCAGCCCGATCCTGAGTGAAAAATATCGGGCCACGCGAACTGAGCCAGATGCCGATCATCGCAACCAGCAACACGGGGGCACTCAATACCAAGAGGGCGAGCGCACCGATGCGATCGAGCACATCCTTCATCCACAACGACCAGGAAACTTCCGGAGTGCTGTGGAAAACCAGCATTAGCCGCCCGCCGAGCACGTCAAATGAGGGGCGCGCAATGGAAGTTTGCAAAAAGTCCGCACCGATCCACGCCTCCACGCCCTCGGTTTCGCAGGCCTGCACGGCCTCCTCGATTTTCGCAAAATGCACATGTTGCGCCGCGAAGACCACTCGCGAAACCGAACGCTCATGAAGCAGTTCCACCAAGCGCGACACCGGTTCTTCTGTGACATCGAAACGTCCGACCACGGTCATCTCCGCGCGTTGCTCGTCGGTCATCGTCTCCAACATCCGCTGGGTGTCATTCCCAGGACCGGCCAGCAGCACGCGCTCGCCGCCCACTGTGCCCCGCAGCAGACGCTGCCGGAGAACGCGCTTGATGACCGCCTCCTTGACAAGCAGCGCCACGCCTCCCAGCACGCCAGTCAGCAGCAGCACCGCACGGCTGTGCACATCCCAACGGAGAAAAATTTCGCAGAACCCGATCATCATACCCACCCGCAGAGCCGTAGCCGCCAGCTGGCGCAAACTCTGCGCCAGGGTTTTGTTTAAGATATTGTTGTAAAAACCACGGGACTCCAAAACCAACGGCGTAAACGGCGCGATCACCGCCAGCATCCAGAAAAATTCGCTGAAGTGCGGGACGGCTTCAATGCCGGGAAACAACCGCGGACCGATCACGGCCCGCAGCAAGTGTCCGATTCTCAGGCAAAGGGCGAGAATGCAGAAATCAGCCAGTTGGTTGAGCTGAAGATTGATTTCTTGTCGGCGACCCAGCATAGTGTTTCGGTCTTGTTAATTTTATTAAGACTACTTAGATATTCCATATTATATATAATTACCATTATGGCGCAAGTGGTTTTTTCTAGTAATTTATTTTCTTCCCCTACTCCGTTGGTGGTTGGTGTGCTCGCTTCTGGCCCGACGCTGCGGGCTTTTTCTCAATCCAATACTCAAAGTGAAGAGTGCGATTTTTGTGAACTGCGTCTCGATATGATCGACCTTCCCGAGGCTGAAATCCGGGCTCTGGCTGCGCAAATTACTCTGCCGATCATCCTCACTGCACGGCATCCTGATGAAGGCGGCTTGGGTGATCTGGACACCGCGCGGCGCACCGCCTTGATCGAAGCCCATCTGGATCGCGCCACTTTGATCGACATCGAATTGCGCAGCGCCTTGGACATGCAGCCACTGATCCGCCAGGCGCAGTCGCGCCGGATCGGCGTCATTGGCTCCTTCCACGATTTCCACGGCACCCCGTCCGACGACGTCTTGCGCGGCGCGGCAGACATGGCATTGCAATTTAATCTCGAAGCCGTAAAAATCGCGACCACGCTGCGCAGCCCCGGCGATCTCGCGCGGCTTTTGCAGTTGCTTGATACCATGAAGCGACTTCCATTCAGCGTCATGGGCATGGGAGCGCTCGGTCGCGCCTCACGGCTCGTGCTGGCCAAATGCGGTTCCGTCTTGAACTACGCGCACCTCGGCGAATCGAATGCACCCGGCCAATGGCCCGCCCGGCAGTTGAAGGAACTGCTCCGTGAATTGTAATCGCCGCAACAGTGGCGCACCGAGTGCTTGCTTTACGAATCCCGTCCCGCGTGCAAAATGCGGCTGCCTCTTGCTACCGAACTCATGATTCCAACTGGACCAAAATACCCACGTTCTCTTGACCGCCGTTCCGCCATCGCCCTGGGGCTCGGTGCCGGAGCCTCGCTCTTGACGGGCTTGCTTCCGAACCTCAGCGCGCAGGATTCTGCGGCGCCTTCTGAATTAAATCGACTACGCGCCGAGATCGAACGGCTGAAAAAAAATCACGAGGATGTGTCCGAAGAATTTCGCCACTATCGCAACGTCATCGCTGGCAACCAGGCCCGCGGCCCCATCCCCGCAGTTCGCGCCGCGCGAGTCATAGTAGTAGATGCCAAGACGGGTGACATCCTGGCGGAAAAAAATGCCGATGCCCGCGGCCCGGTGGCCAGCACGCAAAAGCTGCTCACATCGCTCATCATCGTTGAATCCGGCAACCTCGAAGAATACCTCACCGTGCAGGAATCAGACACCGATTGCGCGCCCGTTCGCATCGGCTTAAAGGAAGGCGAAACCTATCCGCGCATCCAGCTGCTCACCGCCCTGCTGGTGAAAAGCTCCAACGACATCGCCCAGGCACTCGCGCGCGACAACGCCGGTTCCATCGAAGCCTTTGTGGACAAGATGAACACCCGCGCCCATGCGCTCGGCATGAATGACTCGCACTTCGTCAATCCGCACGGCTTGCCCGCCGACGACCAATATTCCACTGCGCGCGACATGGCCCGGCTCGCGCTCGCCGCCGACGCCCATCCCGTGATCCGCGATCTAGTGGAAGTCCAGCGCTTCGACTTTACGAAGGGAAATGGCAGTATCATCCGGCTGGAAAACACCAACCGCGTCATGCGCAGCTATGGGCCGTGCGACGGCATGAAGACCGGCTACACCCAGCTCGCTGGCCATTGTCTCGTGTGCAGTGGAGAGAAAGACGGCAAGCGCCGCTTAGTCATCGTGCTCAACGATAACGAATCCGTCTGGAAAGATGCCCAGGCATTATTGGAGTGGGCGCTCCGGGCGTGAATGAGGTGGTGATTGCTTCCCCAATCTATGGAATCGCAGGATAGTTTGTTCCGAATTATTGGAACGGCAACTCTTGGTGAGCCCCGCGCAATTTTCTGGCCCGCAGGCCCATCAATGAATCCCCCGCGAAGCGCGACGGAAGTCTGTTTCACTTCCTAAAGATTCGATCGCAGTCTCCTCGCTGATGATCCCCTGCTGCCAGGCGTCGACCACGGTCTTCAAAAATGAAACTGCGTTCGGATCCGCACCGCGCCGCAGGTAATCTTCCATGTGCCCCACATCGCGCGCCTTGATCCAATCCCGCATCGCACCGCCGTTCTCAATGTGCTCCACCAACAAGTGCAGTCCGCCATCCGTGCGTGGCACCAGCTTCTGACATTGCACACCGATTAGTTGATGCGCCAGCATGTGAGTGCCCACGCCGACCCGCTCCTTGGGGAATAAATTTAGAAAGCGCTCCATCGTGTCCGCCACACGCTCAGAATGCAGGGTCGCCATTACCAGGTGTCCCGTCTCAGACGCTTGCAAGGCAATCATCGCCGTGTCGGAATCACGAATTTCACCTACGAAAATAGCGTCCGGCGCCTGGCGCATCGCCCCGCGCAATCCACTGGCGAAGCTGGTGGTGTCCCTTCCCACCTCGCGCTGGGTGAAATGGGAGTTCTTGTTATGAAAAACGTATTCTACCGGATCCTCGATGGTCACGATGTGACGCGCGAGATTTTCATTCATCCATTGCAGCAACGAGGCGATGGTGGTGGATTTTCCCGTGCCGGTGGGACCCGTGATAAGGATCAAACCAAACGAACGCTGCGCCCATCGCGTCAGCAGCCAATCAGGAACTCCCAGCGTGTCCAAGGCGGGCACGGTGGTCTTGATGCGACGCAGCACCGCGCCGAGACGGCCCATGGTGCGGTGCAGGTTCACGCGATAGCGCGTGTGCGAATGCGAGATGAGCCCGCTGTCCCGATCCAGATCGCCCTGCACGTTCGCTCCACAGGCCTGCCAGAGAGCAGTCATGTGAGCGAGCGACAAGGGTTCCTCGCCGAGCACGAGGATTTGTTCGTTGATCTTCAGCCGTGGAATCTCGTCCTCTTGCAGGAAAACATCGCTGGCCTGATGCTGCTCCGCTGCGTCGAGGATGCTGTCGATGTTTTGCGACATGCGCCGTGGGATCAGACTGCCTTGGTAACACCAGGAATGGGGATCGGATAGAAGCCATTCTCGTCCGGCTTGGTCGGCGGCACCGTTTCCCAGGTGACCTTGTTCGGCATAAGCTGGATCTGGCTATTGAGGGCATCGTCCCATTTGACTTCCTTGCCGGAGTAGCTGGCCATGCGTCCGAGGATGGATGTCATGGTGCTGGTGGCGACGTATTCTGCATTGTTGAGCTTCTTGCCCTTGAGGATCGCATCCTGCAGTTCGTTGTGCTCGACCTGATAAGGATTCTCATCCTTCTGACGGGCGTCATATTTCCAGATGACATTTCCCTTGTAGTCCGTGGCATAGCATTTGTTGCCGCCAGAGAGGTAAAGAATGCCCTTGGTGCCGGCGAACTCCTCGCGCACCTGGTTCATGCAGCCTCTCTGGTGACGACACTGGCTGTTGGGTGACGGCACTGGCTGTTGACCCGAACGCCATTGGCGTAGGTGAACTCGATGCAATGATGGTCGAAAATTTCGCCGAACTGTTTGCCGGTGCGCACCTGCCGGCCTCCCATGCCCTGCGCAACGAGTGGCGTGGAACCAATGAACCAGTTGGCCACATCGAGATTGTGAACGTGCTGCTCGGCGATGTGATCGCCGCAGAGCCACACGAAGTAATACCAGTTGAGCATCTGATATTGCATCTCGGTCATGCCATCGAGCCGGTCTTTGACCCAGACGCCTCCGTCATTCCAGTAAACTTGGCCGCTGACGATGTCGCCGATGATATGATTTTCCTTCACCTGCTTCAAAGCCTCGCGGTAGCAATTTTGATAGCGGCGCTGAAGTCCGGCGACAACCTTGAGTCCTTTCTGATCGGCGATCTTGCCCATCTCCAGAACCTTGCGGATGCCGGGTGCATCTGTCGCCACAGGCTTCTCCATGAAAACGTGTTTGCCAGCATTCACAGCGGCCTCAAAGTGATAAGGACGGAATCCGGGCGGCGTGGTGAGAATGACCAGATCGCACTCGGCGATGACTTTCTCATAAGCGTCCAGGCCAACGAATTTACGATCACCCACATCCACATGATCCTTGTGCTTTTTGGTCAGGCCGATAAACGAACTCTCCAGACGATCCTGATGGGCATCGCCCATGGCCCATAGCTTGAAGTTGCTGTTCACGGTGCTGAGCGCCTGATCCGCCGCGCCGGATCCGCGACCACCGCAGCCGATGAGCCCGACCTTGATTTCACCGCTGCCCGCAGCGTTTGCGTGCGTGGCGCTGAGAGCGACACCGGCACCGACGGCGGCCGTGCTGCGCAGAAAGTCACGCCGGGACGCGGCCTTCGGCATATAGATAGCGTTGTGATCTGATTGATGGGTGCTCATGGTGTTTTAGTTAGTTTGATTGGAACTGGCGGGGAGGTGACAAAGAGAAATGGACAACTGGAATGCTGGAACGGAGACAGAAACGAAGAATAATCTCAAACTCTATCTTCTCATTCTTCCTACGCCTCATCCCAAGATTTGCGAATGAGTGCGTAGCCTTCTTCATAGACCTGCTCACGCGAAGGAAAGAAATCGCGCCAGACCCGGGTGGCGGCAGCGAGATCCGGCAGCGCACTGCCGAAGGCTTCAATGGTCAACCAACCGTCGTAGCCGATTTTCTTCAGTTTCGAGATCACCGGTTTGATCGGACAGTGGCCACGACCCGGCGTGCCACGATCATTTTCAGAAATATGAACGTGGAAGAGCTTGCCGGAAGCATTGACCGTGTCGATGCAGCCCACTGGATCCTTCTCCTCAATGTTCGCGTGGAACGTGTCATACATGGTGCCGAAGTTCGGATGATTCACCCGCTTCACGTAGGAAGCAGCTTGCTCCATCGTGTTGAGCAGATGCGACTCGAAGCGGTTCAGCGCCTCGATGGCGCACTTCACGCCCGCGGCTTGCGCGATCGGCGCGATGGCGCGATGCACCTCGGCGGCGCGATTCAGTTCGTCCTCGCTGGGGAATGATCCGCTGAACTGGCCGAGCACTTGATAGTATGGCCCGCACAAAGTCTGCACGCCCGCTTGATGTGCGCATTCCAGCACCCGCTTCAAGTGATCGATCGCCCCCTGGCGATTCTTCGCATCTGCCGAGATCGCGTTATGCGCCTCGTCCGGCAAAATGGTGACCGCGGTGCATTCCAGACCGTTATTTTTGATCTCCGCACCGATCTTCTTAAAATGCGAGGGATCACTGGTGTCAAAGATTGGAATCTCGACGCCATCGTA
>JAIOQF010000081.1 GCA_021413535.1 Verrucomicrobiota bacterium | reverse complement strand
TCAGTCTGTTTGAGAATGTTTGATGCCGGCGTAGGAGAAGACCAGGCCGATGAAGACATGCAGGCTGAGGACGAAGAGAGCCAGCGCGGGCTGTTCGATGTTGGAGGCCGTTACTTTTTTCACGGCTTCAAAGAATTCCGGAGCCTGCTCTTTCAATGTGTGCAAGCTGCCTGACCAGCTCCAGAACGCTGCGATGAAGGGCTGGATAATGGGCGCGATGGCTTTCGGCAATGCAAGCACTGCGCCGCTGAGCGGAAGCTGAAAGCCGACCAAATAGATGCTGAGGATGGTGGCCTTCTCTGGAGAACGCATCATGGCGGAGATGCCGAGGCAGACTGATGTCATGGCGGCGGAGGCCATCACCAGAAGCAGCAGCTTCCAGGGGAGGTTGCCAGGAATGCCATGACAGACCATCTCGACGAACAATCCCATCCATAATGCCTGAGCCAGCACGAAGACGCCGAGGAATAAAATTTTGCTGGTGAGATAGGCCATGGGGCGCAAGCCGCCGAGGCGTTCGCGTTCGAGAATGACGCGTTCACCGGCGATTTCCCGCGCGGCGTTGTTCGAGGCCATCAAGGTGACCAGCACGACCTGAAACATGATCAGGCCCGAGACGAGGCCGCCGGTTTTGAGAAGCTCCGCTTCGTGCGACTGGCGCATTGCAATTTCTGCGGCAAAATCTTTGTCGGGTCGATCAGGTATTTTCGAGAGCGGCTTGATCCCTTGATAGCCGAAGATCACCACGAGTAGTGGGAAGCCGATGAGCATCGCGGCATGGAGCCAGACCTGCGCCATGTCGCGTCGGAAAATGAGCCAGCGCCGTTGCAAGAGTTCGCGCGTTTGAGCGATGAAGCCGGGGAGCTGGTGGTCGCTACTGATTTCATGCGGTGCGCTTTCTTCGGCTTCTTTTTTGCGAGCCTCTTCCTCTTTCTCCTTAGCTTTTTTCTTGGCGGCCTGGTTCTCGGAGTCGTCATCTTCGGCCTTGGCCACAGGCAGCCTGATCCGCTCGGGTTCGCGGTCAGTGATGATATCGGGTTCTTTTTCCTCTTCGGCTTTTTTGGTGGATAGTTTGTAGGCGGAGTAATAATCGTCCCGGTGGCGCGACCACGATAAAGCCCAGCGGGCAGCGCTGCGCCGAGCGAGCTTGGGGTAGACGTCTTCGGCCTGATCGATGCTGAAGTAGTGTGTCAGCGCGCGGGGCGGGCCGTGGTAGACCACGCAGCCTTCGTGGAGCACGAGAATGGAGTCGTAGAGTGAAAGGTTGGCCAGGCTGTGCGTGACGTTGATGACGATGCGTTTTTCATTCTGCCGCGCGAGATCGTGGAGCAACTGCGTGATCTCGCGTTCGGACTTCGGATCGAGTCCGCTGGTGACTTCGTCGCAGAGGAGCAGTGCTGGGTTGGTCACCAGTTCGAGCGCGAGTCCCAGCCGGCGTTTCTGACCGCCGGAAAGCACTTTCACCAGGCGGTCTGCCAGCGGGGTGAGGCCGGTTTGCGCCAGAGTGTCGGAGATCAGCAGGTCGGTGGCATCTTCGTCCGGCTGGCGGGTGCGCAGGGCGATGGCGCTGGCGATGCATTCTTCCACGGTGAGCAGCTCGTGCGCGACGCTGAACTGTGGGACGTAGCCCAGCTCCGAGGGATGCAGATCGCCTTCGTGGGCGAGATTGCGTCCGTCCCAGCAGACTTCGCCGCCCTGTTCTTCCTTGAGGCCGGCTATGACTTTCATTAGCGTTGTCTTGCCGCAGCCGGATGGTCCTACGATGGCCAGCAGATGTCCGGGCGGGACGTTGAAACTCACATCGTCGAGCAGCGCGACTGGTTCGCCGTCGCGCTCCAGAGTCAGGGTGATGTTACGGATTTCTAGCATGGCCGGATGGGTCTGGTTGCTTACTAAACGGAATTCGATGGGCTGGCGAGGAAAACTTGAGCTATGCTCTATTAGAAGGAATAGTTGTCGCCCGATGAAGCGAAATCCCAAAAAGAAAAAGAACTGGCTGCTGCGCGTGTTCGTGTTTTTGCTGATCGGCGGACTGGTGAGCGGGGCGGTGGTATATTTTTCGGCGACGGCCTGGATACAAAATTATCTTCGCAGTGATGCCTGCCGGGAGCTGCTGGCCCGACAAATCGGGCAGGCGACGCAAGCGCGGTGCGAGATTGATCCGGTCTCGTGGTCCGGCTGGAATGCTTATTCCGCCAAGGTCTCGCTTCAATCAGAAAGCGCGACGGGCTGGAAGCAAATCGAGGCTGAAGGAGTGCAGTCCTCGCTCGACTGGAGCGACGTGCGCCGGGGCGTGTGGCATGTGCCGGGAATTAACTTCGACCGGCTTCGTTTTTATTTATCCGATGCAGCCAAGACCTCCGGGTTGCCAGCGGCTCCGCTTACGACTTTGAATAAGGTTGAAAGCGTGGCTGTTGAACCAGTTGCGCCATCTTGGATCAAACGCTGGCTGCCGCAGCGCACGAAAATCGATGAGGTGGTCGTGCATCATTTCGATTTGCTGCCTTACACGCCGGGCAGTGGCGTGGCTGTTGCAGCGATTCATCTCAAGGCACGACCTGCCTCTGATGAAGGTGCGTGGAAAATCAACGGTGATGACGGACGGGTGATGCTTCCTGGCATAACGGAGCCGTTTCGGCTCAACGCGGCGACGGCGCGCATCGATGCCAGGGCATTCGTGCTCAATGACGCCGCAGCGCGCTGGCTGGGCGACAGCGAGGTGACGGCGCGCGGGGAGCTTCCATTTAACCCGGATTTGTTTTGGAAATTTTCCGGCCGTTTAACTGGCCTGGACTTGCGGCATGTATTATCTGCCGCATGGAATTCAAAGATCGGCGGGGTGGTGGAAGGTGACTATGATGTGTCGGGCCGATCAGGCGCAGCGGTCTTGAGCAAAGGGAAGCTCCGGGTGAAAAGCGGAGTAATACAGGCGTTGCCGTTGCTGGAGCGGGTGGCTGATTTCACTAATACGAATCGCTTTCGGAGGATTGTTTTGGATGAGGCGACTGGCGATGTGGAAGTGCAGCGCACGCGCACGCGCTTGATGAATCTTGTTCTACAAAGCAACGGCTTGATCCGGGTGGAGGGCGATTTGTTGATCGACGGACAGATGCTCAATGGAAACCTGTTGGTGGGGGTGTCACCGGAGACACTGCGCTGGATGCCCGGTGCGCAGAACCATGTGTTCACCGATACGAATGTTGGGCGGGTGCCCGGATTTGTCTGGACGCATGTGATGGTTACTGGAACGCTGGACTCGCCGAAGGAAGATCTCAGCAATCGCCTGCTGGTTGCCATGGGCAAGGCCGTGCTGCTCGATGCGCCGATGGAGGTGCTGGGAACGGGGGGCGATGTGATGGGCAAGACGAGTGGAGCGGCTCTGCAGAGCGGCGAAGCGGTGCTTCATGAAGGCAACGAGATCATCAAGGGCGCAGGCGAGGCGGCGGGCAAAGGGCTCGATACGCTGAAGGGTTTTATTCCGCTGCTGCCGAAATGACCGGGCGCTATTTTCGCGAAGTGATTGAATTTAAGCAACTTGGCAAAAAGCAGGTGACACCCATGGTGAAGGGTGATAGCGTTTTTTCCCAGAAAATACGCCGAAGTAGCTCAGCGGTAGAGCAGCGCATTCGTAATGCGCGGGTCGCGGGTTCGATTCCCGCCTTCGGCTCCATTATTCCATGGCACTCACAAACGAAGAACTGATTGGGTTTCGACAGAATCGCCGGAAGGCGATTTTCCGAGTGGCATCCGTTTTTATCAGCCTGCTTGTGGTGGCGATCATGGTGTTTTTAGTGCTGCGCCTGGTCAAACGGCACAGCGACATTGCTCGTAGGGCAGAGGATGCGGCGGAAAGAGAGCGTCAGGAATTTGAAGCGAATGCCACTACGGCGACTCCGCGCGTGCGGCGGGATGATTTGCCGGCAGGCCCGCGGCCCGCGCCGCGCGAGATTACGCCGAATGTCGATATTTTGGACATGACGGTAAAAAGTTCGATCCCGCGCTCGACCACGCCTCTGGTGGACGGGATTCCGAGTGAAAAGAGCATTGAGAATCTCGATCAAAAACAAGCCGCCATTGCCGAGGTGCTCCGGCAGTTTTTTGAGGCCCGCACTGTCACGCAGTTGATTCCTTTGGTGCGGGATTCTCGGCGTGTGCGCGCTTTGATGGAAGAATATCACCAGCGCGTTCCACTCAAGTCTCGCGCTTGGAAGGGGATCGGCTGGTCCATGCCCGTCGAGGAGCCCGGATATCGCTTCGCCTATGTGCAGGCGACTTTTCAGGATTTGCCGCCCATGAATCTGGTGGTGGAGGAGACCAGCTCTGGTTTCCTCGTGGACTGGGAAAGTTCGGTGCAGTATTCGGAACTAGGCTGGAAAGAATTCATGGCCACCAAGCCTGTGCAACCCAAGACCTTCCGTGTTATCGCTTCCAGAGCTGGAGGCGGCGCCACGAACGCTGTGGTGCTGACGCTGAAACATCCGCATGAAGAAGGATTGTTGACCGGTCGTTTTGATCCGGCTGATCCGCGTTTCAGCTCGCTGATGGAGCAGCTCGAACATTCCAAATGGAAGGACGTGCCCGTTATTTTGCGACTTTGTTACTCGGGTTCAGATGCTCCGTCTGATGAAGTGCAGATCGTCGGAGTCGAGGGCAAGGGCTGGCTCATTCTTGGTGAGCGCGACCGCGGATTATGAGCGCGGATAATGCTGATCGGCAGCTTGTGGTGTCAGTCCTTCGATGGTAAATGAAGTCCATGCTAGACCGCGTTATGTTCGATTCCCATATGCACACACCCTTGTGCAGGCACGCTCATGGGGAGCCTGAAGAATACGCCGCCCGCGCTCTGGAGCAGGGCTTGCGGGGCATCATCTTCACCTGTCACAGCCCCATGCCTGAAGGATTTTGGCCGCAGGTGCGCATGAGCGAGGCCGAGTTTGATGGCTACGTGGCGATGGTGGATCGCTGTCGTGATGCGTTCGCTGGTGAACTCGATGTTCGGCTCGGCCTCGAGAGTGATTATTTTCCAGGATACGAAGGATGGATCGAAAAACTCCACCAGCGGGCGAAGTTCCATCATTGCCTCGGTTCCGTTCATTGGCAGGGGCCGGAGTATGCCGAAAAATTCAACCCCCAGGATGAATCTGCTTTTCGAAAAGTTTACTGGGAGAATCTCGCCGCTTCTGCGGAGACCGGCTTGTTCGATACCCTGGCGCATCCCGATTTAATCAAGAATTACCGATCCTCCACTTGGAGCTTTGAAGAGTGTCAGGATGATCTCGCCGCTGCACTTGACCGAATCGCGCTCACTGGTGTGGCAATGGAATTAAATACGTCCGGATTGAACAAGAAGTATCCCGAGATGAATCCCGGCCCGCAGATGCTCAGGATGATGTGCCAGAGAAACATTCCGGTCGTCATTGGCTCCGACTCCCACTCCGCGCGGCGAGTGGGCGAGAGCTTTGCTATTGCGCTGGAGTTGCTGCGGGATGCGGGTTACGCGACCGTCAGCGTGTTTGAAGAACGCAAAAGAAATGAAATACCGATTAGCGCGGCGCTGGCTGATCTAGCTGTGCCGCAAGAGACATTCAACCGGCCATGCGCCACCCTGACACGATGATTGATTCCTTTACCTGGGCCACGAAGTTCCGCGATCTGTTCGACCGCTGCGTTGAGAAATATAAAAAAGGCGCGACCAGCCACGATGCGTGGTTTGACGATGCTGACCTCGAGTTGCTGGCGGCGATCGGCTGCAAACCGCAGGAGCTTTTTGATTTCATCGAAGATCATTGCCATGCGGATGGCGGAGAACCCAGCTGGGAGACTGCGCTGCTCATTGCTGCGGTGCGACGAGATTATTTTCAAGTCATGCAAAAGGGTGTCGCCAGCACGAGCACGATTGATCCAGCAACGCTTCCAGCCAAGTCCGCCGAGATGGAAGGAATTGTCTGGCTGCCGCGCATCATCGCCAAGGCGGAGGCCAAGCTGCGCGGCGAGATGGATTCGAATACCATGTTTAGTTGCGGGGGTGATCGTGCATTCTGCAGCAAGCATCACTTGCATCCCGCGGACTTCCTGCGGGTGGTCTGGGCGGCGCAGGGCGATACGGCAAAGATACTCCACTTTGTGAAGACGGGGAAGTTGACGTGAGTTCGCTATAACTCGCAATCACGCGTTGCCATCTGGTCGGGCTTTAGCTAGACTGATCACGTCAGAGCCGTCCGGTATTAAATTTTTTCCTGAATCTGTTTTGTCCAGCAAGCTATTCTCAAATCTTCCTTCCATCGAAATCGGGCATGGTGTCCGGTTTGACGGTGTGCAGCCGGTGTTCATTCTCGGTCCCTGCGTGATTGAGAGCGAGGCTTTTGTCCGGGACATCGCCGGTCGGTTGAAGATCATCGCCGATGAATTGAAGCTGCGTTGGATCTTCAAGGCGAGCTATGACAAGGCGAACCGCACCAGCGGGTCTTCGTATCGCGGGCTTGGCTGTGAGGACGGTTGCCGGATTCTCGCGGACATCGGGCGAGAACTTGGGGTCCCGGTGACGACGGATGTGCACACATCTGAAGAAGCAAAGCGAGCGGCGGAGTGGATCGATCTGCTGCAGATCCCCGCGTTTCTTTGCCGGCAGACAGATCTCATTGTGGCTGCCGCTGGCACCGGCCGGGCCGTGAATGTGAAGAAGGGCCAGTTCCTTGCGCCGTGGGACGTGAAAAACATTGCCGACAAGCTGATTGCGACAGGCTGTGCTAATTTTGTTTTTACTGAACGCGGCACCACGTTTGGCTATCAGAACCTCGTCGCTGATATGAGGTCGCTCTACTGGATTCGGGAATTGGGATATCGAGTCATCATGGATGCCACTCATGCTGTGCAGCGACCCGGCGGACTTGGCGGAACGACCGGCGGTGATGGCAAGCTCGCACCCGTGCTGGCTCGCGCGGCGGTCGCGGCAGGTTGTGATGGTGTTTTTATTGAAACTCATCCCGAGCCCGCCAAGGCCTTCTCGGACGGCCCCAATCAAATCCCGCTTGCGGAACTCCCTGCGCTGCTCAAACAACTGCTCGCCATCCATGAAATCGCGAAAGCTTGAGCGCCTGACAGTCACTGGACTTGCGGTCTGTGCCTTCTCGTGGCCCGCCTGGGGGCAAACGACTCCTGCCACCGGCAAAGAATCCCCGCCCAAGCCGACGGAGAAGATCGCGAAGGAAAAAAAGGATTCGAAAAGCACTGCATCTGACGAAAAATCGAAATCAGGCGAGGCCAATGCGGCAAAAGTTGTGCAGCAGACCAGCCAGGGACTGGGCTCGTTCGGCAAGCTGCTGCCTTTGGGACAGAAAAACAGCGATGTAAAAATTCCTTCTTTCCGCGAAGGCAACCCCAGTTCATTCATCCGGGCGGCGACCATGACCCGGCTCGATGATCAAAAAATGGACATGGAGCGGCTCGACATCCGAATGTATGGCGAGACTGAAGAACGCGATCTGCGCATCATGATGCCGACGGCTACTTATCACATGGAAACGGAGGTTCTCAGCAGCGAGGATCGGAGTCGCGTCAGCCGGAAAGATTTTGACCTGCAGGGGGACACTTTGATTTTTGACACACGCTCGCAACAGGGCAAAATGACAGGACACATCCACATGATCATCCGTGACGCCGACTCGTTCCGGCAGCAGCCTGAAAAATCAGCCGAATCCGGCGAGAATAAAGCGGTGCAGCCCAAGCCACCGGAGAAACCAGCACCATCCAATAAAAAGAAGTGACATGAGAAATATTTTTCTGGCCGTAATCATTTCCTGTATCGCCGCTCCGCTTTCAGCACAAACCAAGGGCGGCGTTGCCACTCCACAAAAAGCCTTGTTGGAAACTGGTCGCGCGATCAGCGAGGCGCAGTCCAGTGCCAAGACTGAGTCGGCGCGTCAGACTTCTGACCGGGCAGCGGACAACGGGCGACTCGATCAACTGGCGACCGAGGCTCAAGGGAAACTCGCCAAACCTTCTGATAACAGCAACAGCAAGCTGATTTTTTCAGTCGATCAAAAACTGGAGCCGGCCCTGCGCAGCGCAACGCCCGAAGGCCGGGCAATCATCGCCCAAAGCGCCGCTGCTCCTGCCGTGCGGGCGCCGGAACCAAATGCGACGAAGGGCAGCGCACCAGCCCCGAAACCATTAGCAACCGGTGCCAGCGATGGGAGTAAAAACAAAACGGCCGAGACTCCAGCTAAAGACATCGATATTCGCAGCGAAGGCGCGGTCTATCTCGATTCCGCCCAGGCATTGGCCATCTTTACCGATGACGTCGTGGTGGATCATCCCACGTTTCACATGACCTGTGACAAGCTGGAAGTTTACTTCGTCAAAGAGCCCAGCCAGAAAGCCGCGCCCGTAAAAGATGCTCCTGCAAAAAATAGCGCTGACTCCGCTGCCAATTCAAAGACGCCTCCCGTTGATCCCGCGGCGCCAGCATCTGGGGATGCCAAGCTCAAGCAAGCCATCGGCACGGGCAAGAAGGTCGTTGTTCGCAAGCTGGATGAACGCGGCGAACCGCAGATCGGCATCTGCCGACATCTGACTTACATTGGTGAATCGGGCGATGTCATCCTGCGGGAAATGCCCCAGGTGCAGCGAGGCAACAACGTCATCATTGCCCGCGAACCTTCGACCTATATGGTCATGAAGCAAAATGGTGAGCTAAAAGTTCATGGCCCGGCTGACACCAAGATTCAGCAGAAACCCGACGCTGGCGGCAAGCCCGCAGCCCCCGCCCTGGCTCCCTCCGGCGCTGTGCCCGGCGCTCCAACATTGACCCCCAAGAAAACTGCCAAAAAGTGAAAAAAAGCAATCCTACCGCAGTATTGCCGTCGAAGAACGGGCCCTCTGACGGGCGCATGAAAGTCAGTTCCATCACGGATACGGACTTTGGCGACAGCAAAAGTCAAAGCAGCGCATCTTTGCCGGTTGATGCCAGCGGCAATGACATTCTGCTCTTCACTCGCGGACTGAGAAAAGTTTATGATGGTCGCGCAGTGGTGGATGGAGTCGACATCGAAGTCCGCAAGGGGGAGATCGTCGGGCTCCTTGGTCCCAACGGCGCCGGCAAGACCACTTCATTTTATATGATCGTCGGCCTTGTCCGGCCCAATGGCGGCAAAGTCTTTTTCGACGGCAAAGACGCCACCGATGAACCGATCTCTTTCCGGCGGAGAAAAGCGCCGCCTCACCATCGCCCGTTCCCTGGTCACCGAGCCCAAGCTCATCATGCTGGATGAACCGTTCTCCGGCGTTGATCCGCTCGCGGTCGAAGATATTCAGAAGATCATCCTCATGCTGCGCAGTGTCGGTCTCGCCATTCTCATCACCGACCACAACGTGCGCGAGACGCTTGGCATCGTCGACCGTGCCTACCTCATTCACGAGGGCAAGGTGCTGCTCCACGGCACGCGTGAATACATCATCAATCATCCGCTCGCCCGCCAAAATTATTTGGGCGAGAATTTCAACATGTAACCCCGAACCTGACCAACCCATGCAAGTCAACAACGTCAACCTGCCCATCACTGTCACCGGTCGTCACGTTAGTGTCACCGAACCCATGCGCGAATATGCTCGCAAGAAGGTGGAGAATCTTCACCTCGACTACCCGCGTATCATCGACGTTAAGGTCATCCTCGATGTTGAAAAAGAGCGGCAGAAAGCAGAGATCATCCTGCACTGCGCCAACCACATCACCATCGAAGTGGACACCACCACCGGTGATATTTATTCAGCGATCGACGAGACCATCTCCAAGGTCGCCCGACGCATGAGGAAGTTCAAAACCCGTCTCCTCAAGACTCATCATCGTCCCCGCGCCGGCTCTATCAAGCACATCGAAGAAACCGTCTATACGGAAGAGTCGCTTCACGCCACCGAGCACGAGCACATCGAGCCGCTCATCATTCATCAGGAGCACTTCCGCATGAAGCCGCTCTTCCCTGATGAGGCCATCATGGATTTGGAGATGAGCGAACGTCCTTTCGTGGTCTTTCACAATGCGAAGAACCACGGTCGTCTTGCCATTCTCTTCCGTCGCAAAGACGGCGAATACGGCATGATCGAGCCGGAGGCCAACGGGCATGCGATGTAGCAAGCTGCTCGCGAGCTGCGCTTAATTCGCGCGGCCATCAGCGCGCTCTGAACTTCCATATTGACAGCCGGGCGGATGATCAGCGATGCTGATCATCATGAAGCCCGCTGCCTGTGTTCCCATGCCTCTCCTCCCCGGGGGGGAGTCGTTGGAACCGTTGCCGGAATGTCTCACCCGTTATACTGGCTTCCTGGTGGCTAAGGCGCATCAGCGGCTCTTCAGCATCTTTGCTGAGGAATGCCGCAAGCAGGCGGTCGAAGTCCCCCATGCCGGGATTCTTCATCTGTTGCAAGAGTTCGGCCCCATGTCCCAGCAGGAGCTCGGACGCAAGCTGCGCATCGACCGCACCACCATGGTGAAGATTATTGATGCTCTGGAGAAGCATAAATTCGCCCGGCGCAAGAATCATCCGCAAGACCGACGCGCCTACCTCGTGGAGATCACGGACGCGGGCGGCAAGGTATTGGCCATCGTGAGCAAAATTGCGGAACGCATGGAGGCGGAATTGCTCGTCCGCTACAGCGAGCCGGAACGTAAAATAATACGCCGCGCACTACTCACCCTCGCCGGCTGAAGTCATGCTGCTGCTTGCTCTCAAGATGTTGTTCGGCGACACCGCCAAGTATGTCATGCTCGTGGTGGGACTGTTCTTTGCCACGTTCCTCATCGCCCAGCAGAGTGCCGTGTTCTGTGGATTGATGCGTTGGACGACATCGACTTTAAAAAACGTCCCCGCACCGATCTGGGTTGTGGAATCCAAGGTCGATCAGGTCAATGAGGTGAATCCGATGCGCGATACCGACGTGGCGCTGGTGCGAAGCGTCAGCAGCGTGGAATGGGCCATGCCGCTTTACACCGGCATCCAGCGCGTGCGTCTGGAGAGCGGCGCTTTCAAGATCATCCAGCTCATTGGCATCGATCCCACCACCTTCGCTGGAGCCCCGGTGAAAATGAAAGAAGGCCGCATCGAAGACCTCCGAATTCCCAACACCGTCGTGATCGACGATCTTGCGGTCCAGCGGCTCGCGAGCAATCCGGCTGACAAGAGCACGTGGATCAAAATAGGCGATGTGTTTGAGATCAATGACATCGAGGCGCGCGTCGTCGGAATCTGCGCAGCTATGCGATCCTTCACCGGCGGACCCTATGTGTGGACGACCTACGAGCGGGCCCTGCAATATTCGCCCCCGCAGCGCAAGATGCTCTCCGCTGTCATTGCGGCACCGAAGTCCGGCATCAGCAGCGATCAAGCAGTCGAGGATATCATGAGCGCGACCGGACTGCGCGCGTTTGTAAATCGCGATTTCACCTTCGATAGCAAAGCCGGTCGCCATGAGTTCAGCACCTCCACGATCTGGTGGTATGTAAAAAACACCGGCATCCCGATTTCCTTTGGCATCACGGTGCTGGTCGGATTCGTGGTCGGGGTCGCTATTTCCTGTCAGACGTTTTATTCGTTCGTCCTGGAGAATATGCGCCATCTCGGCGCGCTCAAAGCCATGGGTGCCTCCAACCGCATCCTCTGTTTCATGCTGTTGCTGCAATCGTTCACCGTCGGCATCATCGGTTTCGGCATCGGCCTGCTGGCCACGGCCGGATTCGCCTATGTTGCGCTGGAGAAAAGACAGCCGCCGTTTTTCATGACCTGGCACATGCCTGTCGCCGTGCTGGTGGTC
>JAIOQF010000146.1 GCA_021413535.1 Verrucomicrobiota bacterium | reverse complement strand
CATCTGCTGGTGCGATCGCCCAACTGGCTGGGTGATGCCTGCATGGCGCTGCCGGCGGTGCGCGCGCTGAAAAAAGGCCGGTCTGATTTGAAGCTCACCGTGCTGACGCCGGCGAAGCTGGGGGACTTATGGAAGATGATTCCGGAAGTGGATGGGGTGATTCTGAAGGACGCAAAAGAAGGCACGGGTTCTGTGGCACGGAAGATTCGCGCGGCAGCGGCATTTGATGCGGCGATTCTTTTCACAAACTCCGTGCGGAGCGCGCTCGAAATCTGGCGTGCGGGCGTTCCGCGGATTGTGGGCTATCGCGGGAAGTTGCGTTCGTGGCTGGTGAATCAGTTTATTCGGGAACCAAGCGGCGACCAACCGCCCTTGCATCACGCGCGGCGTTATCTGCGCATCGCGGAATGTTGCGGGGCCAAGACGGATGATCCGTTGTTGTTTGCCACACCTGCGCCGTTGAACAGTGCGTCCATTCAAATCGGAATCTGCGCCGGGGCGGAATACGGGCCGGCCAAGCGCTGGCCGCTGGAGCGATTCGCGGAAGTGGCCACGCGATTGTCCGCGCAGATGCCGGAGATCGAATGGGTGCTGGTGGGTGCGCCTGGCGAAAAGGAGATGGGCGTGAAGCTCAGTGCGCTGCTGGCGCGGGCGCGTCATGTAAATCTCGTGGGGAAGACTTCGCTCACGGAATTGATTGCCGGATTGCAAAGGTGTCGGCTGCTGCTGACGAACGACACCGGAACCATGCATCTGGCGGCGGCGCTCGGAGTGCCGACGGTGAGCATCTTTGGATCTACGGAGCCGATTTTGACGGGGCCGCTCGGGGGGAATCATCGCGTCGTGCGGCATCATGTGCCGTGCAGTCCGTGTTTCGCGCGCGAGTGTCCGCTGGGGCACTACGAGTGCATGACGGGTGTGAGCGTGGAGCGGGTGGCTGGGGAAGTGGCGGCGTTGCTCACTTCACCGGCACGGCGCGTTGGATGATGTTGGGGTGATAAATTTCCGCTTCCTTCATGTGCATCCAGGCGGAGAAAAATATAACAAGCACTCCGCCGGCGATGATGGCGATGTTGGAAAATGAGGCGAGCTTGCCGCCGCTGATGAGCGCAAGTCCGGCAGCGATGGCCAGGGCGTAGTAGATCCACTTGGTATCTACCCGGCGCTTGTATTGTTCGTTGATCTGCAATTTGTCAGCAGGACGTTTTTCGAATTCGCGGGCTTGGGCGCGGTGTCGGAGACTGAGGCAGGGGACGATGCTCAGGCTGCAGAGGCCGATGACGATGAGGGCGGCGGTGCGGCATTTCGGCTGACTCATGTATTGGCCGATGCAATAAAAAGTAACTCCAAAGAAGATGCCGTAGAGCAGCAGCGGCTCCAGCAGCAGATACGCGTAACCAGAATCGCGCAGGCGGGAGAAAAATATCTCAAGGTTGGAAAGCATCTCCGTGGGGAAAGTGAAAAGTAAAAAGGGATAAGTGAAAAGAAAAATCTCCCGATTTTATGAGTCGAACAATTCCCGCTGCGATCCGGTGGGCACGGGCAGGCCGAGTTTTTTATAGGCGCCGGGCATGGCGACACGACCGCGCGGGGTGCGCTTCAAGTAACCTTGCATGACCAAGAAGGGCTCGTGCATATCTTCGAGGGTGCTGGCGTCCTCGTGCACGGCGACGGCGATGGAGTTCAAGCCGACAGGGCCGCCGTCGAATTTGTTGATGATGGCATCGAGGATGCGCTGGTCCATCTCATCAAGGCCGTCGAGATCGATGTCCAGCATGGTGAGCGCAGCGTCGGCCACAGTTTGCGTAATGATATTCTGCGCGCGAACTTGGGCGTAGTCGCGAACCCAGCGCAGGAGGTGGTTGGCGATGCGCGGGGTGCCGCGACTGCGCCGGGCGATTTCACCCGCGCCGGCCGGTTCGATCTCCACTTTGATGAGCCGCGCCGAGCGTTCAAGGATGGAACGCAGTTCATCGGTCGTGTAATAATCAACGCGATTCGGAATGCCGAAGCGCGAGCGCATGGGCGCGGTGAGCATGCCGGCGCGGGTGGTGGCACCGACGAGCGTGAAAGGCGGGAGGTCGATTCGAACGCTGCGGGCCTTGGGGCCCTGGTCGATGATGATGTCGAGCCGGAAGTCTTCCATCGCAGGGTAGAGGTATTCCTCGATGCTGGGATGGAGGCGGTGGATTTCGTCGATGAAGAGGATGTCGCGTTCCTGGAGATTGGTGAGAATGCCAGCGAGGTCACCCGCGCGCTCGATCTGCGGGCCGCTGGTGGCATTCATTTTCGAGCCGACAGCAGTAGCGAGAATGTGAGCCAGGGTGGTTTTTCCAAGTCCCGGCGGACCGCAGAGCAGGATGTGGTCGAGCGTGTCGCCACGTTGTTTGGCCGCCTCGACCATGAGCATGAGTCGTTCCTTTACCTTCTCCTGTCCGGTGAATTCGCTGAAGTCAGGAGGACGGAGCGCGATGTCGTAGGGCGACTCGGGTGCGCTGGCGGTTTGATCGTAGAAGCTGCTGCTCAAAGTGTGGGTGAAGCGGCGGTGAAGCGGGTTGGCATGGACTGTGCGGTGGCTGGAGCTGAAATTGCGACGTTAAAGAGGCCTGACAAGCCTTGTGTGGCAAAATCTTTTACTTTGCCATAATGCCTGTTTACCTGTAAGTAGGCCGACGATCCGGGAGCTTTTGCCATTGCTGGTTTCAGTGCGCCCGCTGATTCCCCTGAGAACGCACTGCCCGCCAAGCGGATGGTGAAGTCGGTCGAAGTTGTCGTCTCCGGTGCTCCGGTCGATCCCAGCCGCATTCGCGCCAACATGGCCACCCGTGAAGGCGGCCCCTTCAGCGACGAGACCGTGGAGCGGGACATCAAGAATCTTTACGCGACCGGCCTGGTTGAGACCGTGGACATCAGCACGCAAGATGTCGCCGGTGGCGTGCGCGTCATCGTGAAAGTGGGCGGGCGCGGCATCGTGGGTGATGTGGAATTCGTCGGAAACTCGGTGGTCGACACCAAGAAACTCAAGAGCGAAGTGGAGATCAAAGTGGGTCAGTCAGTCGACGAGACCAAGCTCTTTGCCGGTCAGAACAAGGTGCGCGAGTTGTATGCGAAAAAAGGTTTCGCCGACGTGAATGTAACTTACGCCAGCCAGGCCATGCCGGACAAAAAAGGTTTCGTGCGGGTGGTTTACACGATCACCGAAGGCCAGCGGAACATCATCAATGACATCCGCTTTGAAGGCGCGACCGCATTGAGCGCGAAACAGCTCAAAGCCAAGATGAAGCTCAAGGTCAAGCATTTCTACAATCTGTGGGGCAAGGCCGGGAAGCTGGACAACGAAATGCTTCAGTCCGACGTGCGCTCCATCGAGCGCGCCATTCAGGATCAAGGCTACGTTTACGCCAAGGTGCTGCAAGTGCGGCGCGAACCCGTCAAGGGTGACGAGGTGATCCTGGTGTTCGTCGTGGACGAAGGCAAGCGCTACTCGGTTTCCGAGGTCGCACTGGAAGGCAACACCGTCTTCACCAAGGAAGAACTGGCACCAGCGCTGCTCACTGCGAGCGGCAAAGCCTATTCAGCAACTCACATCTCTGATGATGAAAAGATGATCGGCGATTACTACGGTTCACGCGGCTACGCTGACGCGCGCGTTGAGACCAGCGTGCTTCAGGCAGGCAACGACAGCGTGAAGATCGTCTTTCGCGTCTCCGAAGGTGAGAAGTCCATCGTTCGCATGATCAATATCTCCGGCAACGAAAAGACCAAGGACTACGTCATCCGCCGTGAAGTTACCGTCGCCCCCGGCGATGAATTCAATACCGTGCGTATCGACAAGACCCGGAACCGCCTCAAGCAGATGGGATACTTCAGCGCGGTGGACATCCGCCCTTCGCCCACCGGCACCCCGGGTTACAAGGATCTTCAGATTGATGTTAAAGAGCAGTCCACCGGCTCGCTCAATCTCGGTGTGGGCTTCAGTTCCATCGACAGCTTGAGCGGCTTCTTTGATCTGACGGAGACCAACTTTGACATCACCGGCTGGCATAATCACTTCAAGGGTGCCGGTCAGCGCGCGAACATCCACATCCAGGCCGGTAATGAGACCCGCGATTTTGGCATCGGACTCACCGAACCGTGGTTCCTCGGCAAGCGACTCTCGCTCGGCGGCAAACTGTTCTATCGTGATCTACTTTATCTCAGCCCGAACGATGAATACGACCAGCGGGAATACGGTGGCACCATCGCTCTGCGCAAGCCCATCGGCGAGCACGCTTATGCTGATCTGGCCTACACGCTGCAGGATGTGGAGATCTACAACATCGCTCCTGATGCCTCACCTGAGATTCAAGCCGAGAAAGGCAAGTTCCTTGAAAGCAGACTCGCGCTTAGTCTGGCTCATGACACACGCGATTCGCTCACCATCACTCGCAGCGGTCATCGGGTCGAAATCGGCGGCGAAGTCATCGGTGTCTTCCTCGGTGGAGATGTGGATGTTCTTGGCGCTCACGCCACCGCTTCGCAGTTCTTCACTTTGCCGGGCGACATTATCCTCAGCGTCACTGGTGCTGCGAACACCATCAGTGATGAGAGCAGTTCGAGCGACGCCCCCATTTTCACCCGCCTCTTCTTGGGTGGTGCCACCAATTTGCGTGGCTTTGAATTCCGCGATGTGGGTCCGAAAGACAGCACCGGTGAACCACTCGGCGGCACCAGTTCCTACTGGGGTTCCGTTGAGCTCGACTTCCCGATTCTCGGTGATCGTGACGACCCCAAGCTTCGCGGCGCGGTCTTCTATGATGCAGGCAAAGTCACCGGCGGCCCAGGCACCTTCGGCGGTGGCTTGAATGCCGACGTGGGCATCGGCCTGCGCATCTTCCTGCTGCCGGGCACACCCATCCGTGTCGACGTTGGCTTCCCCACGAAGTCAGATCAATTCAACGACAACGGCGCCCGCTTCAACTTCCAGCTCGGATACCGATTCTAAGAATCGGTTCCGGCAACGGTTCGCCATCAAACCTGTAACAGACAGATTCCCAGAAAAAATGACCATCATGAAACGTGCTCTGATCCTCAGCATCCTCCTATCCTTTGTCACTTCCTCACTTCCCGCCGCCGATCTCAAGGTCGGTCTGGTGGATCTTCGCAAAGCGTTTGCTGAATACTATAAATCCAAGGAAGCATCCAACACGCTCCAGCAGCTTGTCGGCCAGGCCAAGGAACAGATCAACGAGCGCTTCGCGGCTTATAAAAAACTGATGGATGATGTGCAGAAGCTCGATAAAGAACGGAGCGATCCCGTTCTCTCAGCCGAAGCCCGCAACAAAAAGGCGGCGGAGCTGCAGGGGAAGGCCCAGGAACTCCGCTCGCTGGAGCAGGACATCAATGAATTCAAAAACAAACGCCAGCAGCAGATTGATGAAGAGCAGCGCCAGCAGGCCAGTGGCCTCTACGCTGAAATCGTAAAGGTGGTTAACGAGAAGGCCGCAGCCGCCAGTTACGATCTCGTCTTCGACAAATCCAATCTGGGTGTCGGTGGCGTGCCCTTCTTGGTATACTCCAAGACTGGTGCCGTGGAAGACTTCACCGCCGAGGTCATCGTTGAACTCAACAAGAACGCGCCTGCTGGTGGGGTGCCCGCTCCTGCGGCCACCCCGATAAAGCCTGAACCTAAAAAGGCGGAGCCGGAAAAGAAGAAAGCCGTCAAAAAATAATTCGTCAGGTATAATTTCAAATCCCTGTCTTGAAGTCCACCTTCAACACAGGGATTTTTTTTCACCAATTTACCAAGTGAAAACCACGCTCGAACAAATCGCCGGACTCGCGCAAGGCACCATCATTACCGGTGATCCTGCGCTGACAGTCACGGGCTTCAATACCGTCGAGGAGGCAGAACCGGGAGATGTCACCTTTTTCGGCAATCCGCGTTACTTGCCTAAGCTGAAAAAATCCCGCGCCAGCGTGGTGCTGGCACCGCTGCAGTTTACCGATGCACCGGCGGGCATGGCGGTAATCGGAGTGGAGAATCCCACGCTGGCGTTTCAGGCCATCGTCGAGCGCTTTGGCCCGCCCAAGTTCAATGTTGAACCGGGCATCCATCCTTCTGCGATCATCGGCACAGATGTGAAATGGAATCGCGCAAAAGTTTTCGTCGGAGCAAATGCCGTCATTGAAGATGGAGCGGTGATTGGCGATGATTGTGAGATTCATGCCGGCGCTTTCATCGGACGTGAGGCCCGGCTCGGATCGAACTGCATCATCTACTCCAATACGACCATCAAGCATCGTTGCATCCTGGGGAATCGAGTCATCATTCACAGCGGCTGCGTCATCGGCAGCGATGGCTTCGGCTACGAGCTCAAAGATGGTCGTCATATCAAAATCGGACAAGTGGGCATCGTGCAGCTCGATGACGACGTGGAAGTCGGATCCTGCACCACCATTGATCGGGCGCGCTTTGGCCGCACCTGGATCGGCGAAGGAACCAAGATCGACAATCTGGTGCAGATCGCGCACAACTGCATC
>JAIOQF010000145.1 GCA_021413535.1 Verrucomicrobiota bacterium | reverse complement strand
TATCGCGTGATCGGGTCCAAGCACCTTAAATCCCTTGAAGTTGAAAAAGCGGTATATCCTTATCTGGGGCCGGAGCGCTCATTCGATGACATCGAACAGGCTCGGGCCGCGCTGGAAAAAGCTTATCGTGATGCGGGCTATCAAACGGTGAGCGTTCAGGTAGCTGCGCCGCCAACTAATCGCGGTATTGTGGTGCTGCAAGTAGTCGAGGCGACAGTCGGGCGTCTGCGGGTCAAAGGTTCACGCTATTTCCTGCCGAGTGACATCAAGAAAAAGGCGGAGTCAATGAAGGAGGGCGGAGTGCCCAACTTTACCGATGTGACGCGGGATGTCGTGGCGCTCAACAAGCTGGCGGATCTGCGGGTGACTCCAGCCCTGCGCGCAGGTGTGGAGCCGGGAACGGTGGACATCGACTTGAACGTGAAAGACACCCTGCCGCTGCACGGTGCCATTGAACTTAATAATCGTTACAGCGCGGACACCACGCCACTCCGGCTGAATGGTTCGATAAGTTACAGCAACTTGTGGCAGTTGGGCCACACGATCAACGCCAGCTTTCAGGTGGCACCGGAGCGTCCCGCCGATGCCACGGTTTACTCAGCTTACTACTTCATGCCGTTTCCCGGCGTGGAGAACCTCAGCTTGATGTTTCAGGGAACCAAGCAAGACAGCAATGTCTCCACCCTCGGCGGTGCCGCAGTGGCCGGAAAAGGCCAGATTTTAGGAGTGCGCGCGGTGGTCACACTGCCCCCACGCGAGGGCTTCTTTCATTCTCTAAGTTTCGGTTGGGACTACAAACATTTCGACGAGAACGTCACAGTAGGTGGCGAGGTTACCACTGCGCCCATTGACTACTATCCTTTCACGGTCGCGTATGGCACGGGATGGACGACTAAAAAAACTTTCACCGAGCTCAATGCTTCGATGAACTGGAGCTTGCGCGGCGTCGGAAGCGACCCCGCTAACTTCGATTACAAACGCTACAACTCAGACGGCAGCTATCTCTACTTCCGTGGCGATGCGTCGCACACGCACGATCTGCCCGGCGGCTTCCAGGCTTTTGTGAAAGTGCAGGGCCAGGCATCGAGCGCGCCGCTGATCAACAGTGAACAGTTCGCGGGCGGCGGCCTCAGCACCGTGCGCGGCTATCTCGAAGCCACGGCACTGGGTGACAACGGGATCTTCGGCACTGTGGAACTGCGCAGTCCTTCACTGCTCCGGAAGCTCGACAGCAAAGAAAACGAATGGCGTGTGTATGCGTTCTACGACGGCGGTCACGTAACACTGATCGATCCACTGCCTGAGCAAACCGACAACTATACGCTGCAAAGCTTCGGCTTCGGCACCCGGCTCAAGCTGATGAACCACATCAACGCCTCGCTCGATGCAGGCATGCCGCTCGTCAAACAAGCCAACGCTGAACTGGACCAGTTCTTCCTCACCTTCCGCGTCCAAGCCGATTTCTAATCCTATTTTCTGATGATCAAACAACTAACACGATTCAAGACCGGCCTTCTTGGCATCTTCTTCTTAGCGAACATCGCTGCCCAGCCCGTTCACGCGGCTGAGTCACCTTGGTGGAATCATGAATGGACGCTGCGCAAGAAGATCACGATTGACACTTCCGACAAAGGCGTGGCCATCAGCGATGCCATCGGCGGGGCCGCGCTGCTGATCCGTTTGCACGACGGAGATTTTGATTTTGCCTCGGGCAAGGAAGACGGGAGTGATTTGCGATTTGTCACGGATGACGGCAAGACCGTGCTGAAGCATCACATTGAGAAATGGGATACCCTGCTCAATGAAGGTTACGTTTGGGTGCGGGTGCCGGAGATCAAGCCTTCCGGAACCAGCGTCATCTGGCTTTACTACGGCAATCAAGGCGAAGCCAAAAATGCCGGAGATGCAAAGGGAACTTATGATGCCGACACCGCGCTGGTGTATCATTTCGCGGATACGGCAACGGTGGCTGCTGACTCATCGGCGAGCGGCCTTGCTTTGCAGAATGCGATGCCTCCCGTCGCGGGTTCGCTCGCTGGCGGCGGTCAGCGACTTCTGGGACAAACGGCTGTTACGATTCCAGAGGGACCGGCAACAGAATGGCCCGCAGGCTCCGCGCTGACGTGGTCGGCATGGTTGAAACCCGCAGCTCTGGCGCCGAGTGCGGTGGTGTTCAGCCGTCGCGATGAAGCCAATGCGTTTTTCATCGGACTGGATAACGGGATTCCATTTGTGGAAGTGAACGGCAAGCGATCTGCGAGCGGCGCGCCGGTGAGCGCCGGCGTCTGGCATCACATCGCGGTGGTGGCTAAAGAGGGCACGATGAAGGTGTTCCTCGATGGCGCATCGTATGGAACGCTGGCCACTGCACTGCCCGCGCTCAAAGGCCCTTCGCTCATCGGAAAAGATTCCGCCGCAGGCACCACCGGTTATGTCGGTGAGCTTGACGAACTGCAAGTGGCCCGGACCGCGCGCTCCGAGGGCTTCTTGAAATTTGCCGCTGTCAGCCAAGGCACGGGCGCTGATACGGCGAAGTTGGTCGCACTGGGCAATGATGAAGCCTCGGAGCACGCGGGCGGAGGCGAGATCATGAAGCATCTCTCGCTGATCACCGATATCTCGAAGAGCCTCACCTTCGACGGCTGGGTGGTGATTGTCCTATGTCTGGTCCTGGCGGTGGTCGGTTGGGCGGTCGCGCTGCAGAAATTTCTTTATCTCAACAAAATCAGCAAGAGCAACGAGGCCTTTCTCGAACGCTGGGAAAATGTCTCCTCGGATCTCACAGTATTGGATCAAGAAGATGAAGACAGCATCAAAACGCTGGGTGGCACCGCGAGCAACAAGGCGCAAAAGCTTATGAGACATTCGCCCTTGTATCACATTTACCATCTCGGTTCCGAGGAGGTCCAGAAGCGCATACAAAATGTCCGACAGATTTCGCTCTCCTCGTCACAGAAATTCACCAAGGGACTTTCGGGACGCTCCATCCAGGCCATCAAAGCCACTCTGCATGGCGGCATGGTGCGCGAGGTGCAGAAGCTCAATGGTAAGCTGGTCTTCCTGACCATCGGCATCGCGGGCGGACCTTATCTCGGGCTACTCGGCACTGTCATCGGCGTCATGATCACCTTCGCGGTCATCGCCAAATCCGGCCAGGTGGAAGTGAACTCCATCGCGCCCGGCATCGCGGGTGCGCTTCTGGCGACGGTGGCCGGTCTGGCGGTCGCGATCCCGGCGCTGTTTGCCTACAGCTATCTCGCTTCACGCATCAAGGACGTGGTCAGCAACATCGAAACGTTCATTGACGAGTTCATCGCCAAGATGGCCGAACACCACAAGGAAACGAACTGACCATGCAAGCGGACAACAAATCATACGACGACATCAACGTCACGCCGATGGTGGATCTCTACCTGGTGCTGTTGTTGATTTTTATTATCATGACCACGGCTGGTGTTCAGGGCGTGAAAGTGAACCTGCCCAAGGCCAGCGCCGCAGCGGCGAAGAAGATGGATGCGCCAAAAATTCAGGCCATCACCGTGGACAATCAAGGAACCATCAAGCTCAACGCAACGGCAGTGTCCTCATTGGCCGATCTGGAACAGAAGCTAGCCGCAATCAAAGCCGCGACTCCGGAATTTCCAGCGGTCGTGCGCGGCGACAGCCAGACGCAATACCAAGCCATCATGGATGTCCTCGATGTGCTCGGTCGCGTCGGCATCACACAAGTCGGGCTGGCCACCAAGCCAGCCGGCAAATGATTTTCAGAAAACCAACCAACGATAACCATGAGCAAAAATCACTTCGACGACGATGAAGATGATGGTCTCTTCAAGAGGCATCGCTGGCTGCTGCCCCTGATCATTATTGTGGCAGTCGGCGGCATTGGTTATGCCGCATCTCAGTTCAAAGGAGGACCCTCGGCACCGGTGCGGCCAGCGGAGCGGATGATGACGATCACCCTGCCTCCTCCGCCACCGCCTCCTCCGCCTCCACCACCGCCGCCGAAGGTGGAACCGCCACCGGAAGAGAAAAAACAGGAGATGATTGCGCAGGAAGAAGTGAAGCCGGACGAGGTCAAGCCGGACGAACCCAAGCCTTCAGACGATCCTCCGCCCATCGGCACCAACAACGTGGGCAACGGTCCTCCTGATGGATTCGGTCTCGGCGCTTACAAAGGTGGCACTGGCGGCACCGGAAACGGAAACGGTGCTGGCGGACGCGGCGGCAGCAAGTTTGGCTGGTATGCCGGACAAGTGCAGACGTCCATCGCTGACGCCTTGCGACGCAACGGCCGCACCCGCAACGCGAGCCTCTCCATGCAAGTGCGCATCTGGGCTGACAGCAGCGGACGCATCACCCGGGCGAGTCTGGTGGGATCCAGCGGCGACAACTCACTCGACAGCTCCATCGCCAACGAAGTGCTCACCGGCCTGCAACTTCAGGAAGCACCACCCGCCGACATGCCGATGCCGATCAACCTGCGCATCACCGCTCGAAAATCTTGAACAACCATTTTTTACTCAACATGCTGAATTGGAAAACATCCCCCACCCTCCTGCTGCTCAGCCTCGGCACTGTCTCGCTTCTGTGTGCCACAGAACAACCCTTGCTCAATCTTCCCGGTTCAGGTGATCCTCCTTTGATCGCGCAGGCCGGAAACGATGGTCCTTCTCCTCTGCTGTTCGACACCGCCCCGCCCAATCCCGTGGCCCAGACCGCTCCGGCTGCACCATCGCCCAATGCGACGATCAACTTGATCCGCATTCTCGTTAAGAAAAAAGTTCTCACGGAAGCCGAAGCTGCCGAGATGATTCAGCAGGCCGAGGATGAAGCAGCGGTTGCTCAAGCCCAAGCCGCAGGTGTTTCCAGTGCGGATTCCGATGGCGCGGTGCGCGTGACTTATGTTCCGGAAATCGTGAAGGATCAGATTCGCAACGAACTGAAAGCCGATGTGATGTCGCAAGCCAAACGTGAAGGCTGGGCCGCGCCGAAGGAAGTTCCGGACTGGACCAAGCGCATCAAGCTCTTCGGCGACGTTCGCCTGCGTTATGAGTCCAACTACTTCCCC
>JAIOQF010000167.1 GCA_021413535.1 Verrucomicrobiota bacterium | reverse complement strand
CCTTGTTCGAATTGGAACTGGCCTTTAAACAAATTCCAGAGAGCGGCAAGCTCCCGCTCTGGCTGGCGGATCGTGTGTTCGGACATATTCTTACCGACGTGACCGGCAACGCGCATCGTGCCGAGTATTGCATCGACAAGCTCTATTCAGCGGACAGCGCCGGCAGCCGGCTGGGCCTGGTGGAATTGCGTTCGTTCGAGATGCCGCCGCATGAGCGCATGAGTCTCGCACAGCATCTTTTGCTGCGGGCGCAGATTACGCGCTTTTGGAACGAGCCTTGCCAGCAACCGCTGCAACGATGGGGCACAGCGTTGCATGATCGCTTTATGCTGCCGTATTTTGTCTGGCACGATTTTACTGATGTGCTGGAAGAACTGCGTGGCGCTGGCTTTGCATTTAAGGACGAGTGGTTCGCGCCGCATTACGAATTTCGTTTTCCTGCCATCGGTGAAGTCGTGCATCGCGGCATACATTTGGAACTCCGCACTGCGCTGGAGCCCTGGCATGTGCTGGGCGAGGAACAGGGCGGGGGAGGCACGGTGCGTTACGTTGATAGCAGCGTCGAGCGCGTGCAGGTGAAAGTAACCGGTCATGTGGACGCGCGTTACGTCATTACTTGCAATGGTCGGGCAGTTCCGCTGCATCCGACCGGCACCCATGGCGAGTTCATTGCCGGCGTGCGCTATCGTGCGTGGCAGCCGCCGAGCTGCCTGCATCCGACCATCGGCGTGCACGCACCGATCGTGTTTGATATCGTGGACACTTGGAACCAGCGCAGCCTGGGTGGATGCACCTATCATGTGAAACATCCCGGCGGACTGAGTTACGAGACCTTGCCGGTGAATGCCTGGGAAGCTGAGAGTCGGCGGTTGTCGCGCTTCTTCCGCAACAGCCACACGCCCGGGAAAATCGTGACCGAGGCCCCGCAACATTCGCGTGAATTTCCATTCACACTGGACTTGCGTTCCGATTGAGCGCAGAGGATTGAACGCTCCGACGCATTGCCGCAGCGCATCAGCCCGCATGGAAGCTTCTCTAGCCAGCAGAACAACCGATCTCACCGCACCGGGGGTCTTGGGTGGCCTTGCGAACTATCGACCGCTCGACGGCGTGTATGACGAAATGGTGGATGCGAGCGGTGAGGTGCGGCCTCATTGGCGGTTGTTTCATGAGATCATGAATAACTGCGGCGCTGCTGCGTTGCGCTCGCGCCAGGAGACGATCGGACGATTGCTCCAGGATCACGGCGCGACCTACAATGTCTATCAAGATGCCAAGGGTGCGAGCCGCGCCTGGGCTCTGGATGCGCTGCCCTTGATCATCGCGGCGGATGAGTGGCGTAAGGTTGCAGCAGCGCTCAGTCAGCGCGCGCGTTTGCTCAATCTGATTCTGACCGATCTCTCCGGGCCGCAGCGTTTGTTGGCCGAGGGGTGGATTCCACCGGCGTTGGTCTTTGCCAATTCCGGTTATCTTCGCGCCGCTCACGGCGGGAGCCTGACGGAATCGCGTTTGCTCGCCATCATGGGAACGGATTTAGTGCGCGGAGCCAACGGTGCGTGGATGGTTCTGGCTGACCGCACTCAAGCACCATCGGGCATGGGTTACTCGTTGGAGAACCGGCTCGTGATGTCGAGTGTCATGCCCGAAGAGTTCGGAGCCTGCGGTGTGCAGCGTCTGGCATCGTTTTTTGATTTCGAAAGAGACGCGCTGCGCACTTTCGCGCCATCGCGTCGCGGCATGGCGTCCGTGGTGTTGCTCACGCCGGGGCCATGGAACGAAACTTATTTCGAGCATGCGTTCAAGGCGCGCTATCTCGGTTTTCCCCTGGTCGAAGGTGCGGATCTCACTGTGTGATCCGCTGGAATTGAGCGCGGATACCACACTGGGCGTGCCCGGCCTGGCGGAAGCGTGGCGCAGCGGCAATGTGTCATTGGTCAATGCACCGGGATCCGGCGTCGTCGAGACTCCTGCGCTGCATCCATTCTTGCCGGGACTGTGCCGTCATTTGCTCGGTGAAGAACTCGCGATGGCATGTGCGCCGACGTGGTGGTGCGGTCAGCATCGGGAAATGGAAATGGTGCTGGCCAAACCTGAGCGCTGGGTTTTGAAGCGTGCCTTTGCCCAAGGCTCACGCCAGCCGGTGTTCATGGCGGAACTCGATGCCAAACGTCGCAGTGAGATGATCGCACAGGTGAGATCCGAACCTCATGCTTGGGTCGCGCAGGAGTTGCTCGATCTGTCCACCACTCCAGTGTGGATGGGCGATCAAGCCCAACCGCGCAGTGTGGTCTGGCGCACTTTCAGTGTCATGGCGGGCGATGATTGTCATGTGATGCCGGGCGGACTCAGCCGCGTGAGTGCTGATCCGAATCGGTTCATGATCACGATGCAGAGTGGTGGCATCAGCAAGGACACTTGGGTCATCGCCGATGGCCCGGTGGATACGTTCAGTCTGTTGCCGCCGCCTACGACGGTGCTTCGTCCGGCGCGTCCGCCCGGTGGGGTGCCGAGCCGGGTGGCGGATCATCTTTTCTGGCTGGGTCGTTATGCGGAACGGCTCGAGTTAATGGTGCGCGTGCTGCGTGCGACGGCGCTGCGACTTGCGGGCGAGCGTTCCGAGACACAAGAATCTGAGCGACGAGCTTGCGCTAGTTTGCTGGGAAAACTTCCGATTATTCCTGCGCCACGCGGTGCGCGTCAAACGGAAAGTGCCTGGCTCCGGCAGACACTTCTGGCGTTGGCCACTGATACCGAACACGAAGATGGCATTCCCGAATTGCTCTTGCGACTGCGCTACAATGCATCCGCTGCGCGGGACCGACTCTCTGATGACATGTGGCGTCTCTTCAATCGACTGGAGAGTCTGGCCAGCATGAAAGCGTCGCGTTCCCTCGTGGTGCCGGATTTACTGGGGATGCTCGACTCGCTGGTGTTGGCGCTGGGCGCCTTCGCGGGGATGGCCATGGAAAACATGACGCGCGGTCATGGCTGGCGCTTTCTTGAAATCGGACGTCGCGTGGAGCGTGCGCTCTCCATGTTGGAGATGGCGGCGGTCAGCGTCGAAGTGTTTGCGGATAATGACGCTGTCCTCACGCCATTGCTGGAAATAGGCGACAGTTCAATGACCTATCGACGCCTTCACTTTGCCAAGCCAAAGGTGGAGCCGGTGCTTGATCTGCTTTTATTGAACGACGCCAATCCTCGTTCCGTGATCTTTCAATTACAGGCGTTGAAGCGTCATTGTGCCCCGCTGATTCTTGCCGGTCAGTCCGCCGATGGTGGTCGTGAGAAAGAGATCGTGGATGAAATTCTTTCGACTCTTTCCAGCCTCAATCTGGCCGGAGTGGGCGCAGCCGACGCCGCAGTGCGCGTGCTCCCGAATTTTTGTCGTGGATTGCATTCCCGCCTGGAAGAACTCTCGGAAGTTTTATCCGGTCATTACTTCAGTCATTCCGCGAGCCGCGAAAGATAGTCATGCGATTTCACATCACGCATCAAACGGATTACACCTACGAGAGCCCCGTCTCCGTGGGGCATTACGTCGCCCATCTCGCGCCGCGCGATCTGCCGTTTCAAGAGTGTCCCTGGCAGGAGATCATCATCAGTCCGAAACCCACAGATCGCGCGGTGCGGGTGGATAGCTTTGGCAACAGCGTCACTTATTTTGAAGTGACCGGGATGCATCAGAAGCTTTCGGTCGTTTCCCGCAGTCTGGTCGAGATGCGTCCACTGACACCATTGGATCCGTCAGCGACACCTTCCTGGGAAACGGTGCGTGATGCCTGTCGTAATGACCGGTTTGATGCAGCGTCTGCGGCGCAGGAATTCGTGTTCGCCTCGCCGCTGATACAGCCAGCGGCCGAGTTTGCTGAATATGCGGCGTCGTCATTCACCACGTCGCGCCCAATGCTGGAAGGCGCGTGTGAATTGAATCATCGCATCTTCAAAGATTTTGCGTTCGATGCCACGGCGACTGATGTGGCGACGCAGGTGGACAAGGCTTTTCGCCAGCGTCGTGGCGTTTGTCAGGATTTCGCCCAGATTATGATCGCCTGCCTTCGTTCGATCGGGCTGCCGGCACGTTATGTCAGCGGCTATTTAGAAACTATGCCTCCGCCAGGAATGGAAAAGCTCATCGGTGCTGATGCATCGCATGCCTGGGTTTCCATCTGGTGCGGTGAAGTGGCGGGATGGGTCGATCTTGATCCGACCAATGACGTGCTGCCATCAGCGCGGCACATCACGGTCGCATGGGGACGGGATTTCAGCGATGTCAGTCCCTTGCGCGGCGTGATGCGCGGCGCGGGACGGCAGAAGCTTCAGGTGTCTGTCGACGTCAAACAGGACGCCGAGGCTTGCGCCTGATCGGGTATTATGGCGCGTTACGGAACTACTTCGCCGGAGCCGGTGTAGATCCATTTCACGACCTTGCCATTGCGAATGCGAGCTTGGGCGGAAGTGTCAAAATCGCCAAACATGGTTTTGGTCGTGTAGTCGACGATGACCGTGTAATATTCCTGACCGTCGATTCTTTCGACATTGAGATTGCCCCATTTTCTGATGTTGGCCGGAGTGATTTCAGTGACTCCGCCGGATTTCATGCTCGTGGGTGCCACGATCACCTTGTCGCCGTTCTGGTCGAGCACATGCGCCTTGCTGCCCGAGGCGACTTTGGTGCCGAATTTATTGCCGTCTTTGGAAGCGATAAACTCCACGTCCTTTAACAGAGTGACTTCGCGTGGGAATGCTTTTTTCGGAATCTCCTTCCAGCCTTTCACGACCTCTTCGATCGGAGGAAACACAGGCGGTTGAAACTCGTCGGGATGAGTGACTTTTTTTGGCGCTTCGACTATCTTGGCTGGCTCCGGCTTGGGACTCTCAGGCTTGGGACTAGGCGCTGGCGGTGTCATCTCGGGTTCGATCACCGGTGTTTTAATCACTGGCGTTTCGATTGCTGGAGCATCGATCACCGGTTTGCTTTCTGGAATCGGAAGCTTGTCAGATTGAGCCGGTGGCGGCGGCACCGGATTCGGCATGAGCCTGGCCTCGACGGGCTTCTTGACGGAGAGCGTTTCGAATTTCGCCCAGTCAGCCAGTCTGGGATAGGCGAAATCGTAGCCCACGATTCCAGCAAGAAGCGCGAGTAAAATGACGATGATGAAGGATTTCATGTAAGGGTGGCCGGAATCGTCAAAAAATACGATGCGATACGCTGTTTGCAATCATCGCGTCAGGCATGAAAAAAGTAGCTCAGCAGATGAAAATAGAGCGGTGCCGAGAAGCAGAGAGAATCCATCCGATCCATCATGCCACCGTGACCCTCGATGAGAGTGCCCCAGTCCTTGATGCCGCGCGCGCGCTTGATGGCCGACAACACCAGGCCGCCGAAAAATCCAAGCACGCACAAGATGAATGCCATGACAAAAGCTTGCCACGCCTTGCAGGGAGTGAGCCAGTGGAGTGCGGCTCCAAGCAATGACGCGCTGAGCACGCCACCGATGAGCCCTTCCCAAGTTTTCTTCGGACTGAGCGTGGGCGCGATGGGATGCCGACCGCAGAGCTTGCCCCAGACATATTGCAAGACATCACTGCCTTGCACAACGATGATAAAAAAGAGAATGAGTCCCTCGTTGCCCAGCGGCAGGTGCGGAAATGGCAGGTGCAGCATCATCGGAATGTGACTGATGAAATACACGCACACCATCAAGCCCCACTGAGTCCGCGCTGCGCGTTCCAGAAAATCTGTCGCGTCACCGCGCAACACCATGATGATCGGCAGCACCACGAAGGCATACACTGGGATCATAATGGTGAACATCCCATACCACTTGGTGTAAACGAGCCAGTATTGATAAGGCAGCACCAGGAAGAAGGCCGCAAAGAGACTGCGATGATCCGCATGACGGGTCGGGGTGGCGGTAATGAACTCGCGCAGTGCGAGGAATGAGATCAAGGCGAAGACCAGTGCGCTTGCCGTTGACCCGGCCATGAGCGTGCCGATCAAGATCACAACCATGATCCACCAGCTGTTGATGCGGGCGTTTAGATTGCGCACCGTGGACTGCGCGCCTTCAGATTTCGCAGTTTTTCTCAGGATGAATCCCGTGATGCTGGCGATGGCGAGCACGCCGAAAACTGATGCCAGAAAATGTTGCGTGAGCGGTTCGGAAAGTTTCATTGGTGAGCGTGCGGCATCAGGTTCAGCACGGCATCGCGCGTGCGGTTGAGAAAGTCGGTTTTTCTTTCTCCCGGTTCCAATTGCATCGGAGCACCAAACACCACGCTGCTGATGAGCGGGATGGGCAGGAGATGTCCCTTGGGCAGGATGCGGTTCAGGTTTTGCAAATAGACCGGCACCAGTTCCGCTTCGGGAACTTTTGCAGCCAGATGATACAGGCCCGCTTTGAATGTTCCGATCACTCCATCAAAGCTGCGCGTGCCCTCGGGAAAAAGAATCAGCGAATGACCCGCGCGCATCGCCACGGCCATCTGCTCGATGGGGTTGTCCTGCCGGGTGATGCCCTCCCGCGCGATGAGCAGCGAGTTGAACATGCCGACGGCGATGGCCCGCGTCAGTTTGGTGCGGCCCCAGTAATCACGGGCGGCAACGGGCCGGGTGCGTTCCCGCATGGCATGAGGCAGCGCGGCCCAGAGCGTGGCGAAGTCTAGATGGCTGCCGTGGTTCGCGAAATATACGCGAAGTTTGTCAGAGTGCTGCTGGCAATCCACCCACACAGGATTGACTCCCGTGATGAGCTTGGTCAGGAAGACGGATGCTGAGCGGAGCATTTCAGGCTTTTGTTTTGAGTTCGCGCGCGATCAAGTTCAGCCGCCGCACACAGGTGATGACGCAACCGAGGACAATCACAATCAGCGCCGCCCGCATCACTTCCTGGGCTGGCTTGCCATCGTGCCGCAGCCAGACTTCCGCGATGCTTCCCAAGCAGGCGAAAGTCAAAACGGCCATGCGATGCTGCTTGGCCATCGGTCCGATGAAGCTTTGATTGCCTGTCAGCGTTCCGCCGAGCACGCGGATGTAAGCCGTCATCACCGACAGAACCGCCGCCAACCAGCCCAGCGGAATGCCCCAGAGTTTTACGACCCATTCATTGCAATATCCCGCCGCCATTAAGAGCAGGGGATCAGCGATGCGATCCGGCACTTCATTATAAAGTCCGCCGACGGGCGATTTCATTCCACCTTCAATGGCGACCATGCCGTCGATGAGATTGCAGACGAGGCGCAACTGAATGCAGGCCGCCGCCCCGAGCCAGAGCAGAGAGGCGGCCAGTTTGCAGCAGGCCGCGCTCGCGGTCATGAGGCAGACCGCGCCGATCACGGAAAATCCGATGCTGAATATGGAGATGGCGTTGGGCGTCAGGCCCGCATTTTTGGCCCATCGCGCCAGCAAAGCCGCCCAGGCGGTATCGCGTGATTTGAGTTGGCGTCGCGCGCCCTCGGTGGTCGTGTCCTCCGGCATTGTGGTTCTGTAGCACAAGATTGACCGCGCAGGCAATCAAGGATTGCACTTTGCGCGCCGCGCTTTGTGCCTATGCTCGCATCATGCCTGATTCCCCGCCGCACCGGCTTTTCCTGCTCGATTGCATGGCTCTGCTCTACCGCGCGCATTTCGCGCTTATCAGCAAGCCCATCTTCACCAGCGACCGGGTGAACACTTCGGCGCTGTTCGGTTTTGCCAACACGGTGCTCGACATTTTGCAGAATCAAAAGCCGACTCATCTCGGCGCGGCCTTCGACACCCAGGCACCGACACCTCGGCACGAGATGTTTCCGCAATACAAGGCGCAGCGCGATGAGATTCCGGAAGATCTGGCGATTGCGATTCCGGCGGCCAAGCGTTTGCTCAAAGCCATGCGTATCCCGGTGCTGGAAAAAGACGGCTTGGAGGCGGATGATCTCATCGGAGCTGTGGCGCATCAGGCGGAGGCGCGCGGCGACTTCGAGACTTTCATGGTCACGCCGGACAAGGACTTTGGTCAGCTAGTGAATGAGCGGACGAAAATTTATAAGCCGGGCCGCGCGGGTTCTGATGTGGAGATTCTCGGTGTTCAGGAGATCTGTCAGCGTTGGGGAATCGAGCGAGTCGATCAAGTCATCGAGGTGCTCGCGCTCATGGGCGACGCCAGCGACAACATTCCCGGCATCAAGGGCGTGGGCGAGAAGACCGCCGTGAAACTCATTCAGAAGTTCGGCGATGTGGAAACCATGATCGCACGAGCCGACGAAATCGAAGGCAAGCTCAAGGACAAGGTCAAAGAAGGTGCTGAGGCTGCGCGGCTCTCGCGCAAACTGGTGACGATCATGCGCGAGGCACCCGTGCCGGTGACGCTTGATGAAATGAAGCTCCATGGATTCGATGACGAGGCTCTGAAGGCGATTTTGGTGGAGTTTGAGTTCAATGCCCTGGGCAAGCGGCTCTTCGGAGATGGTTTCAAGGCGGGGCGGGGGAGGCAGTTGGAGATGGACGCCAAGCTGCAGCCATCCAAGCCGCAGGAGATGGCCTTTGGTGACGGTGACTTGTTTGCGAGCCCCGCGAGCTCGAGTGGCCCGTCAGGGAATGAAAACAGAGAAGTGAGTGAACCTGCGCAAGATGCCGACGCTTCCGGCGGCTTGCAGACCATTCGAGACGTCCCGCATCATTACGAAATCATTCGCACGCCATCGGAGCGTGCCAAATGGCTGAAGAAACTTTCGCAGTCGAAGTCGTTCTGTTTCGATACGGAAACCGACAGTCTGGACACGCACGCAGCAAGGCTGCTCGGCATCGCGCTGAGCGTCTCGCCGCACGAAGCGGCTTACGTCATTATGCCGCCGGAGCGTTCTGGCGTGATGGAAATACTTGATGAGTTCCGCCCATTGTTCACGCGCACGGACATTGAGAAGACCGGGCATAATTTAAAATTCGATCTCTGTGTGCTGCTGGCCCACGGACTGGAAGTGAGCGGGCCGTTTTTTGATTCGATGCTGGCGCACGCGCTGGTTGATCCTGATCAGCGGCACGGGATGGATTATCTCAGCCAGAGTCTGCTGGGCTATGCGCCGGTTTCGATCACAGCGCTGATCGGTGAGAAGAAAGGCGCGGCTCCGCAGCGCAGCATGGCCGACGTTCCGGTGGAGCAGCTTGCGGAATACTCCGCCGAAGATGCCGACGTGACGCTGCAGCTGGTGGAAGTGCTGCGCCCCAAGTTGGAGGAGCTGCATCAGCATCGGGTTTTCTATGACATCGAAGCGCCGCTGTTGCCGGTGCTGGCGGACATGGAACATGCGGGCGTCAAAATCGACGTCGCCGCACTCCACGAGTTTGGTTTGGAATTGGAGAAGACAGCCGGCGTCTTGGCTCAACGAATTCAGAGTTACACTGACTGGCCATTTAATTTAGAGCAGACCTTGCAAACACTCGAAGGCACACATCCAATTATTAAAGACATTCTCGATTACCGCGAGGTGACGAAGCTCAAAAATACCTACGTGGATGCGCTGCCGGAGACAGTCAACCAACGCACCGGACGCGTGCATACGACATTCCATCAGCTCATGGCTGCGACGGGCCGCATGGCATCGAGCGATCCGAACTTGCAGAACATTCCCATCCGCACTGAGCAGGGCCGCGAAATTCGCAAAGCGTTCGTGCCGGAAAAGGAAGGCTGGGTTTTGCTCAGCGCGGACTACTCTCAGATCGAGTTGCGCATCATGGCCTCGCTCAGCGGCGATGAGGCCATGGTTGAGGCTTTCCAGCGCGGACTCGACATTCATCTGGCCACCGCTGCACGCGTGTTCGGTGTTCCATTGACGGAGACCACTCCCGATATGCGTCGCACCGCGAAAATGGTTAATTTTGGCATTATCTACGGCATCAGTGCCTTCGGCCTGGCGCAGCGTCTCGGCAAACCAAGACAAGATGCGCAGAAGATCATCGATCAGTATTTTGCCCAGTATCCCGGCGTGCGGGAATACATTGATCGCGAGGCGCAGGACGCGCGCAGTCGTGGTTATGTCAGCACGCTGACGGGCCGTCGGCGTTATTTACGCGACGTGAACTCCGCCAACCAAACGATTCGCGCCGCCACCGAACGCGTGGCGATTAATGCTCCCATTCAAGGAACTGCTGCGGATATGATCAAGATTGCCATGGTCAAAGTTCACACCGCGCTGCGTGAAGGCGGATACGAGACGCGAATGTTGCTGCAAGTGCATGACGAACTTTTGTTTGAAGTCCCGCAGGAAGAAGTAGCCAGTGTGACGCCGCTCATCGTGCACGGGATGAAGGAGGCACTGCTGCTGAGGGTTCCGGTCTTGGTGGAGACTGGTGTCGGGAAGAACTGGCTGGAGGCGCATTGAGCCGGTGTTGATTGTCTTGCATCTCTGTCACGAATGACTTACATTCAGCGGATGAAATCACTTACCGTTCGGCTGCCTGACGAACTGATGTCCGGAATCACTGAAGAATCCGTGAAGCGGAATGTGTCCGTGTCCGACGTGGTGAGAGAATGCATCGCGGCATACAAGGTGAAGCGCGCGGGTTCCGAGGACACGATGGCACTGGTCAAGGATCTTGCGGGTTCTGTTCGGGGGCTGCCCAAGGATATGAGTTCGAGGACGAAGCACTACTTGAAAAAGACCCGTTATGGCAAGCGTGCTCGTTGACACCGGCTTTCTCGTCGCGCTTTTGAGCCGCGATGACCAGCATCATACCTGGGCGCTGGCGCAGGTGAGATCACATCCCCATCCGTGGCATGTTTGCGATGCGGTCTTGTCAGAGGCTTTTCATTTGCTGGAAAGTCGTGGTGGTGGCGCCAGACTCATCGAGCTGATCGAGCGGGGTGTGGTTCATGCAAATTTCCATTTCGACTCGGAGTCGGCATTCATCCTGCCGCTTCTGCAAAGGTATTCTGATGTTCCCATGAGTTTCGCAGATGGCTGTCTGGTGCGCATGACGGAAACGATGCCGGAACCCATGCTGCTGACCACGGATGGCGACTTTCGGGTTTATCGGAGGCTGGGCCGTAAGGTCATACCGTGTCGACTGCCCTGAGTGGTGGTTCGCATAGTCTCTATGCGTCTGGTGAGTCCAAGCTGATTCCGCTCAGAAGATTGAGCGGACCACACTGGTGCGGACCACTCCTATAGGTTCTTATTTGTAAATCTCGCCATCTCGCTATGGTTTCCGAGTCGTTCGCATGACCATTTCCCATGGTGCCGGAGCATGTGACGAAACTGGCAAGACTCGGAGCGCGGGTGGAAGTGGAAACGGGACTCGGAGTGCAGAGCGGTCGACTCGATGAAGCATATGCTGCTGCCGGTGCCATCGTGAATCCGGAGCGCGCGACGCTGATTGGATCTGCGGACGTGATCTTGCAAGTGCGCAAACCATCGCTGGATGAAGTGGCGATGATGCGATCCGGCACAGTGCTGGCGTGTTATCTCGATCCCTTTCAGTCTCCTGAGTTGATCAAGTATCTCGCATCACGAGGCGTCAGCGCGATTAGCATGGAACTCATTCCACGCACTACACGCGCGCAGAAGATGGATGCGCTTTCATCGCAGGCCAGTCTCGCAGGTTATGTCGCCGTCGTGCTGGCGGCGGAACAGTCTGATAAGATTTTTCCGATGATGATGACGCCCGCAGGCACGATCATGCCAGCCAAGGTATTTGTCATTGGCGCAGGAGTGGCCGGATTGCAGGCCATCGCCACAGCAAAACGGCTTGGCGCGAAGGTGGATGCTTATGATTCGCGGTCGGTTGTTGAAGAGCAGGTGCGTTCGCTGGGCGCGCGGTTTGTGAAAATCGATGTGGGCGAGACCGGACAGACCAAGGACGGCTACGCCAAAGCGCTGACCGAGGAGCAAATCCAGCTCCAGCGCGAGTCCATGAAAAAGGTGTGCGCGGACTCCGACGTGGTCATCACGGCGGCGCAAGTGTTCGGACGGCGCGCCCCCATTTTGGTGACGACGGAAATGCTCGATGCCATGCGGCCTGGCAGCGTCGTGGTGGATCTTGCGGTCGAGAGCGGGGGCAACGTGGAGGGCGTCGTGCCGGATCAGATTATGGATCGCCGCGGCGTCAAGATCGTGGGTATAGCGAATCTAGCTGGTCGTGTTCCGGCGCATGCGAGTCAGGTGTATTCCGCCAATACCACCGCGCTGATTGAGGAATTCTGGGATCGCGATGCAAAGCGACTCGTTCTGCGGCTGGATGACGAGATCATCAGAGGCTGTCTCGTCACACATGAAGGAAAAATCGTGAATGAAAAACTGGCAGCAAGCTTTTCCTAAACTCGCATGAGCGTCGAAATCCTGACCATCTTTATATTTGTGCTGTCGATTTTTATCGGCATCGAATTGATTTTCAAAGTGCCTGCGATGCTGCATACGCCGCTCATGAGCGGCACCAATGCCATCCACGGCATCATCTTGCTGGGTGGAATGCTGGTGCTGGCTGGCGCTGACGGCGCACTGGAGCGCGTTGCTGGATTTGTCGCCGTCGTGTTTGGGGCGGCGAATGTGTTTGGCGGATTCATGGTCACGGATCGCATGCTGCAAATGTTCAAGCGCAGAAAATAATGAGCACTCTTCCAGCGATCACATTTCTGTTGGCTTCAGTGTTGTTTATTCTAGGCATCAAGCTGCTCGGCTCGCCGAAAACAGCACGATTGGGAAATCTCATGGCTGCGGCCGGTATGATCATCGCCTTGCTGGCGACGCTGCCGCTGATGCATGGACCGCTGGGCGCGGCGGTGCCGGGAATCAATGCGACACTGATGGTGATCGGCATTCTTGCGGGCTTGGGGATCGGTGCCTACGGTGCGTATTCGGTGAAGATGACCGCGATGCCGCAGATGGTCGCCTTGTTCAATGGCGCGGGCGGCGGAGCGGCGGCGTTGGTGGCCGCACTGGAGTTTGCCAAACAAGGCGGCGAAACGCAGGCGGAGTGGATCACGCTGGCGATGTTGTTTGCTACGTTGATCGGAGCGGTTTCCTTTTCCGGCAGCATCATCGCGTTTTTAAAGCTGGAGGGAAAATTCGAAAAGCCACTGACCTATCCCGGCCAGCAGTTCGGCAACGCCGCGCTATTTATCGCGATGATCGCGCTGGGCGTGAAGCTCGCGGGAGCAACGCACGCGCCGGCAGCGTTGATCGGTTTTCTTGTCTTTGCGCTCGCGTTCGGGGTGCTGATGGTTCTGCCCATTGGTGGAGCGGACATGCCGGTGGTGATCTCGTTGCTTAATTCATTCACCGGGCTCGCGGTGGCCGCGGACGGCTTCGCCATTTCCAACATCGCTATGATCATCGCCGGCACGTTGGTCGGTTCCTCCGGCACGCTGCTCACACTGTTCATGTGCCAGGCCATGAATCGTCCGGTGACGAATGTTATCTTCGGCGCCTTTGGTAAGGCAGTGAAGAACGAAGCGGGTGCCGCTGATGTCGGTGGCACAGTGAAACCCATCCAGGCCGATGAAGCCGCCTTGCTGATGAGCATCGCCCAGCACGTGGTGATCGTGCCGGGCTATGGACTTGCGGTTGCCCAGGCGCAGCATCAGGTTCGTGAACTCGCGGATGAACTTGGCAAGCGCGGGGTTGAGGTCAGTTATGCTATTCATCCCGTCGCTGGTCGGATGCCGGGACATATGAATGTCCTGCTGGCGGAGGCTAGTGTGCCTTATGACCAGCTTGTTGAGATGGAGGCAATCAATCCGCAGATGGATCGCGTGGATGTCTGTCTCGTCATCGGGGCCAACGATGTGGTGAATCCCGCTGCGCACGAGGACAAGACAAGTCCGATCTTCGGTATGCCTATTATCGAGGCGGAGAAGGCCCGCGCCGTGATCGTGCTGAAGCGCTCGATGGGCAAGGGCTTCGCCGGCATTGAGAACCATCTCTTCTTTCGCGACAACTGCCGCATGTTATTCGGCGATGCCAAAGCTTCGCTGCAAGCCTTGGTTGCGGGCGTGAAGGAGTCTTAGGACTTGATCGATCGTCCTTCGTCGAGATCGATGAATTCGAACATGGTCTGCGCCGCGCTCGGTGGTAGGCCGATTTCCGCCAGACGTTCATGCAAACGCTGCGTTCCCGCATCGCGCCAGCCGCGTTTGGTCATGAAGGCATTCCAGATTTCGATTTCATCTTCACTGGGCTGGCGACCATTCTGATACGCCCAAGCGAGCAGGGATTCGTCACTGCAGCCTTTGAGTGTTTCTGCTTCGAGCGCTGCGTAATCGATTTTTAGAAACTCACAGCAGCGCCAGTCGAAACTTCCTTTGGCCGCTGCTCCGAGCTGCGCCTGCCAGCCATCTGGCAGTTTGCCCGCTGCTTGCAGTCGAATCTTGTCGAGCATCCGGCCAAAATAGACCAAACCTTTGACTTGATCGGAAGGACTGCGAAGTCCGGGAATGAGAGTGGGGTAGGGTAGAGGCATGAAATAAAGGAGCATTCCTTGTTGTTTCCGCAAGCCTGCTCATCACGAGGTGGGCCTGTCTTCCAACTCTCGCAGGCTATGCAGAATTTTTCTTTGGGGGCCACTCCACTCCGGCGAGTTCCTTGGGTAACTGTTTCGGGTCTACCGGATAGATGAGCGAGAGATCCATCTGCGATATTGAGCCCTTGAGAAATTCCATTTCCTCCGGAGCACCGATGATGAGCCAGAGCACTTCTTCCTCGGTGTCGTTGAACACCTGACGCAGTTGTTCCGGGCCGACCATCACGCCGCCGTAGCGTGGAACGGTCAAGGTCTCGTTACCCACGCGCATGCGCCCGGTGCCTTCGAGAACAAAATAAAACTCTTCCGCGCGAATGTGTTTGTGCAGCGTGTTTGCGCTCTGAGGCGGCATGCGCCAGAGTCGCGCGCCCATGCTCTCGCTTCCGGTGCGCTCCAGATAATCCGCGTTTGGGATCTTCATCAAGTTGGAGGGTCGCCAGTGAAGATCGTCTGGCGTGATGAGTTGGTAGCCTGTGATCGGTTTCATGGAGCAGTCAATATTCAGACTCTGAGCGAACCGCGGAACGCCCGGCCGCTGTAGTAAGACTCCGCGCCGTTGTGCCCGATGAAGACGCGATTGTAGCGACGGTCGCCGTAAAGCGCGCCGCCGAGCTTGCGGATGTCCGCCGGTGTCTTTAGCCAGCTCGACCGCTTGGTGTCGAACTCGCCCAGCTTCTGCAGCATAAAATATTCCTCCTCCGACAGAAGCTCGATGCCCATGGCCGCAGCCAGGCCCACGGCGCTGTCCTTTGGCTTGTGTTCCTTCCGAGAATTGCGCGCCTCGTCGTCGTAGCAAAGGCTCAAACGCCCCGCCGGAGTCTGCTCGGAGCAGTCGAAGAAAATAAATTCTCCTGTTTTCTTGTCCTGATTCACCACATCCGGTTCGCCGCCGCTGTCTTCCATCTGATGGAGCGTCCATAGCTTTTCCGGATTGGCTTCCAGCCTGGCCTGCACAGCCATCCACTCCAAACTTTTGTGGCGAGATATGTTCTTTTCGAAGCGCAGCTTCAATTTTTTGAGAAGTTCCTCGCATTGTTTTTGGGACAACAACTTTTTATTGTTCTTCATGTTGTTCGCGGGTTGGAGTTTCGCCAGACGAAGCTGAGTCTATTTCTGTAAATCAGACCGTTGTTTGGTAAAGAGTGGTGCAAATAAAGACTCGTGCAACTGAATGACAAGGAGCGGGGCACCAGCGTCACTTCACAAGCAGAGGCTAGAAGCGAGTTAATGCGTGTAAATGCAAAAAGCGGCTGAGTCATTTCAGCCGCTTTTTGTTTTGATTGAATGAAGCGGGCAGGAGTGCCCGCGCTCCTCTTGGATCAGCCAATCACTTCCGGCCACTCGGTGTGGAAGAACTGGCCCTCGGGCTTGTCGATGCGTTCGTAGGTGTGGGCGCCGAAGAAATCTCTTTGAGCCTGGAGCAGGTTGGCGGGGAGACGTGCAGCGCGGTAGCTGTCGTAGTAACCGAGGCTGGCGCTGAACGCGGGGCAGGGGATGCCATTGAGGGTGG
>JAIOQF010000166.1 GCA_021413535.1 Verrucomicrobiota bacterium | reverse complement strand
GTAAATTCAATACAGCGGCGAAATTGGTTCGCGAGTCTGTCATCGACAGCGACAAGTGATTGGCACTCATCCGAATTATGAAAATCACCGTTTTAATCCTGACATCGATTCTATTTTGCGGGCCGGCTGCATTCGCCGCGCCCAATGTCCTGGTGGTCGTGGCCGATCAGTGGCGCGCGCAGGCTTTTGGTTACACCGGTGATCCCAACGTAAAGACGCCGAATTTTGACAAGCTGGCGAAAGAAAGTGCGTGCTTCACCAACGCAGTTTCCGGTTTGCCGGTCTGTTCTCCGATGCGGGCCACGATGCTAACCGGGCAGCGGCCGCTGACGCACGGGGTCTTCATCAACGACGTTCCGCTGAACCCCGAGGCTGTCACCATTGGAAAAGTTTTCAAAGCGGCGGGATACGATACCGGCATGATCGGCAAATGGCATGTGGATGGCCATGGTAGAACGATTTGGATTCCACGCGAACGACGGCAGGGTTTTGATTACTGGAAGGTTCTTGAGTGCACCCATTCTTACAATGCATCGCCTTATTTCTCTGATTCGCCGGAGAAGCAGGTTTGGAAGGATTACGATGCCAAAGCTCAGACCGATGATCTCTGCGCTTATCTCCGCGAGCGCAAACCCGGGGGGCGGCCGTTCATCATGTTCCTTGCCTGGGGGCCGCCGCATAATCCATACGAAACCGCGCCAGCGAAATACAAAGCCTTGTATGATCCGGCAAAACTGACGTTGCGCGGCAATGTGCCCGCGAACATGGAAGGGGAGACTCGAAAAAATCTTGCCGGTTACTATGCACATTGCTCGGCGCTGGATGATTGCATGGGCGAGATCATGAAGACGCTCGGGGATACGGGTTTAAGAGACGATACGATTGTGATCTTCACCGCTGATCATGGCGACATGCTGGGCTCGCAAGGCATGCAGCGAAAACAGCGGCCCTTTGATGAATCCGTTCGTGTGCCTATGCTGATGAGCTGGCCCAAGGGCGGTTTAAAAACGGAAAAACTTAAGGCGCCGATTAATGCGGAAGACATCATGCCCACCTTGCTGGGCCTTAGTGGCGTGGCGATTCCAAAAAGTGTCGAGGGTCTGGATTACAGCGCCTACCTACGCGGCGGAGCCAACCCAGGTGATGATACAACCGTGATCCAATGTCCGAATCCATTTGGGGAGTGGACGCGCCAGCAAGGCGGAAGGGAATATCGTGGAGTTCGCACGGTGCGATACACGTTTGTCCGGGATCTGAACGGTCCTTGGCTTCTTTTCGATAATGAGACGGACCCGCTCCAGATGAACAATCTGGTGAACAAGCCGGAGCAGGCGAAGCTTCAAGGTGATCTCGATGCCTTGCTGATGAAAAAACTCAAGGAGCGAGGCGATGAATTCAAGCCGGGGCCTTACTACATTGCGAAATGGAATTACAAGGTGGATGCCAGCGGCACTGCGCCTTACAAAAACTGATCGCATGATCGCTCAGCGCTTGATCTTCCCGCGCATTTTGCCTTCTGCTTTTTCCAATTCGTATTTGAGATCGTCCGGTGACATCCAGTGAGCCTCAAAGGCGCGCACGGTTTCCCAAATCATGCGATCCGCCGTGCAGATCCGCAGTTCAAACTGTCGGGCATATTTTGCCGCGAGACGTTCGATGACCGAATCAGCGGTTTTCCCGGCGTCCGCATAGAACACTTGGATGCCATTGGTTTCACGCTCGTCGGTGAGCTGGGATTGAGTGCCGTCAAATACCACCACCACCCGTTGAGTGGTCATGTCTTGGAGCAGCCTCATGCGCTTCAGCAGTTCTTCCCGTGCGAGATAGCGCGAAGCAGCGCGCAGGTGCAGCTTCCGCAGGTCATCCCATACATGAATGATGCTGTGCCCGTCGACGATGAGAAATCTTGGGGGTGGATCCATCGTTGGCGGCAGAGGTGATGACGCGCTGGATGCGCTGACGGGTGCGGATTTCATGGTCGATCTGGTCGCTAAGCTTTAGATAATCATCAAAGACGCCACTGTAGCTTTTCGTCTGCGAGGCTTCATACCAGTCCATGTGCGACTCCACGGCCCGGGCCATTTGTTGAATTACAGCTTGTTGTTCACGCAGGCTGACGAGTTTTTCTGCAACCCCATTTTGTTTTCCGCTGATGAGCAGGCGGACAGTGGCGATGTATTCTCCAATGAGCGGACGGTAGAGCGGGTGGGCCTGCACTTTTACTGTGTTGAGCTGGTTGATAGTGCGCTGAAAAATTTTATCCCGGTCATCGCGCTTCCAGACTCTGTTAAATTCATCAATCGGCAGGCTGACGGTGCGGGATACAGTTTTGGCATCAGGCGAATTTTTGTTATCTGCAGCACCGTTTTTTTCAGTCGTTTTGCCCTTTTGCGTTTCACCGACGGGCTTGTCTTTGCCCCGGAACCAGTTGCGCGGATCCAACATGTTCTTCTTGGCCGGCTCATCTTTGGCG
>JAIOQF010000165.1 GCA_021413535.1 Verrucomicrobiota bacterium | reverse complement strand
TGGATTGAAGCGGATTCACGGAATCCGCAATCCAAAATCTGCAATCCGAAATGATTACAGCGCCTGGGCGAATTTCTCGAGCAGGTAACACTCAATCACGTCGTCTTCCTGATACTCGGTGTAGCCGGCGACACGGATGCCGCACTCGAGACCGTTGCGGACTTCGGGAACTTCGTCGTGGAACCGGCGGAGAGTGTCCATGTGACCGTCGAAGACTGACTGACCACCGCGGAGGACGCGGGCTCGGGCTTTGCGTTCGATGCGCCCGTCTGTGACAACACAACCAGCGACAATGCCGCGGGTGAGCTTGAAAACTTGTTTGATGCGAGCATGACCCAGCGGCTTTTCGCGTGTCTCGGGATCGAGCAATCCGAGCATGGCTTCCTTTACCTGATCAACAAGTTCGTAAATGATCGAGAAGAGTTTCACCTGAACAACCTCGCGTTTGGCGACGCTGACGGCGGTGCTTTCGATCTTGACGTTGAAGCCGATCACGACAGCATCTGACGCGCTGGCGAGAAGGATGTCACCCTCGGAGATTGGACCGGCTGCGCTGTGAAGGATATCAATATCGACTTTATCAGTCTTGATCTCGTGAAGCATCTTGATGATGGCTTCCAGTGAGCCCTGCACGTCCGTCTTGAGGACAAGTCGGAGGTTCTTCCTCTGACCGTCTTCAATATTTGCAAACAATGTCTCCAGAGACGAGCGCCGCGGCACCGCGAGCTTTTTCAATCGGATTTCTTCAAGGCGTTCATCACTGAGGCGCTTGGCGGCGCGCTCGGTTTCCATTTCGATCACCTCATCTCCCACGTTCGGGAGTCCGTTGAAACCGACGAGCTCAGCCGGCATGCCGGGCATGACCTTTTTGATATTCTGTCCGAGGTCGTTGATGAGCGTGCGCACCTTACCAAAATACGGGCCGCAGATGAAGGGCTCGCCAACTTCCAAAGTGCCGCTCTGCACGATAACCGTCGCTGTGGGACCACGACCCGGATCCATCCGGGACTCGATGACCGTGGCGCGCATGGAGGCCTTGGGGTTGGCCTTAAGTTCCAGCACTTCGGCCTGGAGGGACATGGTTTCCAGCAGGCTGTCCAGGCCAGTGCCCTTCGTAGCGGAGACTTCGAGAACTTCAGTGCTGCCACCCCACTCGACCGGCATCAGATCGCGCTCTTGGAGCTGCTGCTTGACGCGCATGATGTTGGCGGTCGGGAGATCACACTTGTTGATCGCAACCATGATTGTGACTCCAGCGGCCTTGGCGTGATTCAGTGCCTCCACGGTCTGCGGCATGAAACCGTCGTCGGCGGCAATTACGAGCACGACGATGTCAGTGACATGCGCGCCGCGGGCGCGCATTTCGGAGAATGCGGCGTGGCCCGGAGTGTCAATAAACGTGATGGGGTGTCCGTTATGCACGACGCTGTAGGCACCGATGTGCTGGGTGATCCCGCCCGCCTCGCCGGACACGACCTTCGTCTTGCGGATGGCGTCCAGCAGCGAAGTCTTGCCGTGATCGACATGCCCCATGAAAGTGATGATGGGCGCGCGGAGTTCCAGCTGCTCCTGCGGCTCCTCTTCGATGGTTTTCGCCGTCGGCGGCTCGATAACTTCCACGATGGTGTGGACGCCGCCGCCCTTCTCACGCTTCTCGCGCTCGAAGATGAATCCATGCTTCTCGCAAATCTTGGCCGCGATGTCAGCTTCGATCGCTGTATCCGGTCTGGCGAAAATCTTGAGATCGATCAGATCCTTCATTACGATGAAGGATCTGAGCCCCATGCGCTCGATGAGATCCTTGACGATGATCGGCGGCTTGATGTGGATGACCTTCGGGTCACCCGTTTCCTCGTCAGCTGGGATGGCGGGCGGTTCTTCGATCTTCGTAATCAGGGCTGTTCGTGCATCTTCCTCATCCTTCTTATGAAGGGAAATCGGCGGCAGATAGCCGCCCGTATTTTCGGAATCAGATCGACGGGTTTTTTTCTCCTCCTTGTTAACGTCTTCATCGAAGATGGAGAGCGCCTCTGATTTAGCTTGAGCAAGAGTTTTCCTGGGTGGCTTCGCCTCGGCTCGATCAACGACAGAGTCTTTTTAGATTTGGCTGGCTTGGTTTCCCTAGCTCCCCTTGCAGCGTGTGTGGAATCGGCCTCTTTTTTAGAAGAAGTGCCGCTCTTGGCTGGAGGCTTGGAATTCAATGGTTTCGTAGGCATGCAATGGGCCGGTAGACCGGCTTGATATCAAATAAGAAAATTTTATGAGCGATTACTGTCCGCGAGATCAGGCTGATGCCGGCTCACCTTCGGGTGCGGTGGCTTGAAGGGCGAGCGCCTTGCCGACAATTTGCTTGGCAAGTTCGGTGTTGCCATCAAGCATCCCGGCGATGTCTTCCTCGCTGGCATCCGCGAAGAAGGAAAGCTCTGTCATGCCGTTGTCGACCAGCTTGCGAGCCACGTCTTCAGTCACGCCGAAAGCCTCGACGATACCCTTGACGGATTCGCCCATGTGACCTTCGAAGACTTTCTCGGCGCGTTCGTCCTTCTCGATGATGAGCTCGTAACCGATGAGGCGAGAAGTGAGGCGGGCATTCTGGCCCTTGCGACCGATGGCCTTGGACAGCTCAGCCTCAGCGACGGAAATCTGGATGCGCTTATTTTCCTCGTCCACATTGATGGATAGGATCTTGATTGGCTTGAGCGCCTCCTTGGCGAACTCCGCGGCGTCTGCGGTCCAGCGAACGATGTCCACTTTTTCGTTATTGAGTTCGCGCACGATGTTCTTCACCCGCGTGCCACGCAGGCCGACGCAGGCGCCGACAGGATCGACTTTGGGATCAGCACTGTGAACTGCTACTTTCGTCCGGAAGCCTGCTTCACGGGCGATGCTGACGATCTCGACCGTGCGATCGGAGATTTCGCTGACCTCAAATTCGAACAAGCGGCGCACGAAATTAGGATGGCTGCGGCTGAGGATGATCTCCGGTCCCCGCTGAGTGCTCTTCTCGACCGCCTTCACATAAAAACGCATGCGGTCGCCCGAATTATAATCCTCGGTGGGGACACGCTCGCGCATGGGCATCACGCCATCGAACTTTCCGAGATCGATGACGACATCGGATTTGTCAAAGCGGCGGACGGTTCCACTGACGACATCGCCGGTGCGGTCCTTGAATTCTTCGTAGAGGTTGGCTTTCTCCACTTCGCGCAGACGTTGCATCCAGGTCTGCTTGGCGGTCTGGGCGGCGATACGACCGAAATCTTTCGGCGTGACTTCCACGTCAACTTCCTCGCCAATCTGGGCTCCCTTGCGGAGACGATCGGCATTTTTCAAGGCCATCTCTTCGAAGGGATTGGTCACGGTTTCAACGACCAGCAACTTGGCAAAAGCGCGGATGCTGCCTTTTTCAGGATCGATCTCGATGCGCAATTCGCGCGCGGGTCCGATGCTGCGTTTGGACGCGGCTAGCAACGCACTTTGGAGAGCCTCGACCATCTTCTGACGGTCGATGCCTTTTTCCTTTTCGTAGTATTCAAACAGGGCTTGAAGTTCGCTTATCATAAACTTGAGTGTCCGCCCCCGGACGAACCGGAGCAGGATTTCTCTTGCTCCCGTTCCAGAGAGCCTCTCGCTCAAGTGTGCCCGCCCGGGAATGGAACGCGCATGTTACGCAACTGTGAGATGGCTGCAAGCGATTTTATGATCTACACCATCATGATTTCCATCCGCATAGACGAACAGACGGCCAATATTATCATCAACCGCCGCCGCCTCCAGCCTGGTCCCGCGTGCCCGCATTGATTGGAAAACTTGCATTCGATGATTTTCCAGCTTGCATCCTGCGCATCCCTCACTAATTAACTCTCCCCTCTTTTCGGCGCAGGTAGCTCAGTGGTAGAGCAGTTGGCTTTTAACCAATTGGTCGTGGGTTCGAACCCCACCCCGCGCACCAAATCAGGGATTTAGTAATGCATGGGTAGCTCAACGGTAGAGCAGTTGGCTCTTAACCAATTGGTTGACGGTTCGAATCCGTCCCCGTGCACCATTTCCCGCCCGATGGGTGGGCAGCCTCGCTGGAGCCGCTGCTATGCGGAGCATTTTTATGCCAATGTTTGGCATTTCATGATTGCCTCATGTGACATTTCCATTACAGTTTCGACCTTTCACACCTTCCAGTCCATCCCGATAACACCCACACTCATCGCGCGTTACTCACAATCTCATGTCTGAATTCCTCACTCAAAACGGTATCATCCTCTCGATCTTCCTTGCAGCACTGGGCTTGGGCTACGCCATCTTCCTGATCAAAAAAATCACCAGTTCATCTCCGGGCAATGACGCCATGCAGCGTGTGGCTGCCGCAATCCAAGATGGTGCCAAAGCCTACCTCAGTCGCCAGGTGAGCACGGTCAGTGTCATCGCCGTGATCATGACCGTTCTGCTTTTCATCTGGAAGCGAAACACCGATCACCCCTTTGCGGTGCCCTCTGGATTCCTCATCGGTGCGGTCTGCTCCATGATTGCCGGCTACATCGGGATGCGCATCGCCGTGGTGGCGAATGTGCGCACGACGCAAGCTGCAACCATCGGCGCCACTCCGGCATTGCGCGTGGCTTTCAATGGCGGAGCGGTAACGGGCCTGCTCGTGGTTGGACTCGCACTCCTGGCTGTTGCAGGATTTTATCTGGTCATGGGCCAGGAGAAGTCCATCGACTCCCTCGTGGGTCTCGCGCTGGGCGCGTCGCTCATCAGCGTCTTCGCCCGACTCGGCGGCGGTATCTACACAAAGGCTGCGGACGTTGGCGCTGACCTCGTCGGAAAACTCGAACACGCCCTCGACGAAGATGATCCGCGCAATCCAGCCACCATCGCCGACAACGTGGGCGACAACGTGGGCGACTGCGCCGGCATGGCCGCTGACGTGTTTGAAACCTACGCTGTTACCCTCATCGGCGCCTTACTGATCGCGTCGCTGACACTCAAAGGCGTCGGCGCGGCGCTGGTTTATCCCTTCCTCATCGGCGGCATCTCCATCATTGGCGCAGTGCTCGGCATTCTTTACATCAACGTGCGTGACGGCTCGCCCACCGCGCTCCTGATGAAAGGTGTGGGCATCTCCGCCGCAGTTTCTGCGATTCTGTTTTATCCCGCAACCAAACTGCTCCTGCCCGCAGTTCTTACCACGGTGGACGGCAGGACATTTTCCAGCATGAATGTTTTTTGGGCCACCATCATCGGCTTGGTCATGACTTGGGCGGTGGTCATCATCACTAACTACTACACGGCAACTCAATACGCCCCAGTGCGCAAGATCGCCAAAGCCAGTGAAACCGGCCATGCCACCAATATCATCGCCGGCATCGCCCTCGGTAACTACGCCACCGCTCTGCCCGTCATTCTCATCTGCTGCGCCATCGCTGGCGGCTATTCTCTCGCCGGATTATATGGCGTCGCCATCGCCGTCATGTCCATGTTGAGCATGGCCGGCATCATCGTCTCGCTCGACGCCTTCGGCCCCATTACCGACAACGCCGGCGGCATCGCTGTCATGAGCAAACTCGACAAAAATGTGCGCGACATCACTGACGGCCTCGACGCGGTGGGCAACACGATGAAGGCCGTCACCAAAGGCTACGCCATCGCCTCTGCTGGTGTGGCTGCACTCGTGCTCTTCGGTTCGTATTATCTTGAACTCGACAAGCACCTGCACATCACCGGCAAGCTTGAAAAATTGGCCAGCGTTGATTTCTCGCTCAAAGATCCCAAGGTCATCATCGGCCTCTTTCTTGGCGGACTGCTTCCCTTCCTCTTCAGTGCCATGAGCATGAAAGCTGTCGGCAGTGCGGCTGGTGCGGTCGTGCGTGAAGTTCGCCGTCAGATCACAGCCAAGCCCGGCATCCTCAACGGCACTGATGTTCCTGAATACGCCACCTGCGTGGACATCGTCACCAAGGCCGCATTACGCGAGATGATCGTGCCCGCGCTCCTGCCACTGGCGGGCGTCCTCATCGTTGGCTGCATCCCCGGCCTGGGATACACTGCCCTCGGCGGCATGCTCATGGGCACCATCATCACCGGACTCTTCCTCGGCCTCAGCATGACCAGCGCCGGTGGCGCCTGGGACAATGCCAAGAAATACATCGAAGAAGGCAATCACGGCGGCAAAGGCAGCATCGCGCATCAAGCCGCCGTCACCGGCGACACCGTGGGCGATCCTTATAAAGACACCAGCGGCCCCGCGATCAATCCCATGATCAAGGTGGTGAACATCCTGGCCATCCTCGTCATCGAGTTGTTGTTCTAAGAACTTCCGTCGGAAAGTCATCAACAATCGCCAATCGTTGGTGCTACAACATTATCCAAGTGTTGTGGACTGCCAGTCCCCAGTTCCTTTGGCTGTAATGCCATGAGCAGACGAAAATAGGACAAGGCATAAATGCCCGAATGAGTGCTGTCACATGCAGACAGGAATCATGCGAAGTCTGCCCGGAGGGCAGGACTTGAGTAGCCGTATGTGCGGCGAGCCTTGGCGAGCAAATCTACGACTACACAAAGGCTGCCCTCCGGGCAGAATCATGCAAATTCATAATCACAAATGAGTGACTCAACAATACGCCCTATTCCTGCGCCCCAGCCTTGATGGCAAATTCATCTTCACCCGCAAAGATCTCCTTCACGGAAGTTTCCTTGCGTTCATCCATCCATCGAACCAAGGCGGTTTTCATTTTCACAAAGACCTGCGGAAAGTTTGCCTTCACATCACGCTCGCAATGCTTGTCCTCGATCGTGTCGTAGAGCCGGTAGATCGGACCCTTTGCTCCCGGGGTGTAGACCAGCTTGAAGCGCTCCGTTCGGAGACAGCGCTCCTTCGTGCGCAGGACATCGTCTTGATACTTGTCCTTGAGCACAAAATGAAAATCAAACTCCGGGTCGATGGTCGTCGTCTCATCCATCGGCGGAATATAAAGCGGTTCCTCGCCAGGAATATTGCGCCGGAAAAAGAGATAACTGGTTTCACCAAACCACGGAAGTGAAAGATCGGCCTTGGGGTCGTTCAGGTAAGGCGTGAGGCTCCGTCCCTCGAAGCGCGGATCCGCAGGAATCCCGACCAAATCGAGCAGCGTGGGTGCAAAATCCAACGAGCGCACAATCTTCTTCACCTGAGTGCCCGGCCTGTCATGTCCCGGGACCCGGATCACGAAGGGAATATTGGTGTTCTGATCACCTCCATTAAACGTCAGCCCATGACCGAAGGTGGTGTTGGGCTCGAACAAATCATCGCCATGATCGCCCGTGACCATAACGATGGTGTTATCCTTCAAACCCGAAGCATCCAGCGCACTCACCACATGACCGACACAGTCGTCAAACACGCGCACACAGCCATCGTAGAGCGAAACGATCTGATCGACTTCGGCTTTGGGTAAACGCTCCCACTTCTTCCCGATGTCCACGCTGCCGATGAATTCATCAACGTTTAGAGCGAGCTGGTGCTTGTGATCGCCCTTGTAATTGGGATCACCCCAGAGATCGGCGTAATCACGCGGGGTTTTGTAGGGCAGATGAGTGCAAGAATAGAAGGCAAAAATGATGAAGGGTTTTTCATCATTCTCCCGCTTCTTGAGGCGCTCGATCACCTGGCCGGTGACGACATCAGGCGTCATGTAATTCGCGAACGACTTCAGCTTCGGAAAGAGCCAGTGGCCGACGTTGTTGTCGAAGAAGAGCGGGAGAATCTGATGATGGAGATAGACCACCTCGCTCATGTAAATTTTGAAGTTATCGAAATCGGATACGATGATGTCATTGAATCCCATCGGCAGTTCATTAAAGCCGCATGCGCACCAGTCGCCGATGACAGCGGTGTCGTAGCCCTGCTGTTTCAGAATGGATGCCAGCGCCGGCATGTTGGCGTTCGCGCGCGCCACCATCTCCTTGTTCGGAAACATGTGCACGATGCCGTGCGTGTGGGGATACTGCGAGGAGAACATCGTGGTCAGGCTCTCCAGAGTGGACGCGATGGGTGTGAAGCAGCGTTGAAAGTTCACTCCCTGCTGCGCCAGCTGGTCGATCCGCGGAGTTGTCAGCCGGGGGTAGCCATTGCACGAGAGACGGTCAGCCCGGAAAGAATCAGAGGCGAGGATCAGGATGTTCTTGGGCTTGGCCCTGGGCTTTTCCGGCAAGGGCGACAACTTCGGCGTGTCCTTGATAAAACCGAAGCCAGAGATCACCAGGGCGGCCAGAATCACCAGCGGCGCGAGCACAGCCCAGGGAAACGTGCGCGAGTTGCGCTGAATCGCCCGGCGGATCTCCCAAAAATAAAACGCTCCGCAGATCACCGCCGCGACCCAGGGGAAGACATAAAGCACGAAGAACGCAAAAGCCTGCTGCACAGCCGGACCGCACCACTCCGCGAACTTCCGCCACGCGGTGTCGAAATAGGAATAGTCGCCAAAGTAAGGCCGCTCAATCATCAGGCGAAAGATGAAGAAGGCGTAGAGCATCCCGCAGAGCAGCAGTGCGCGCCAGATCACTCCCCAGCGGCCAAACACCTGAACGCGACGCCAGAGCAACACCAGCGGATAGACGAACATGGTGAATCCGGCGCCGACCAGTCCGTAGCCCTTGAGCACCTCGATATTGCTCCAAATCAAATAGAGAAGATGCTGCCCCACCGCGACATCCTTGAAACGGTTTTTATAGTCGTAAGTATTTCCGGCGAACTGCCAGAGCGCATTGCAGAAGAGCGCGACCAGCGTGGCCAGCACCACCAGCAGCACGAGGCGGAAGACGGTTCTGCGGCTAAGTTCCGGTGGCGGCTCGGGGAGTTTATTCATCAAATCATCAAAGTAAGTCGATCCCGCAGGGACTAATCGGCAACCAGCATAGCGTCACCAAGCACGCTTGCAAGGCGGCGTTCATGATGCCGTCCATCTTGCATCTGCGCTTGCCATGCGTCGTTATCCGCGCCTAAACTCTCAGTCATGAAACTTTCCATCCTGCCTCTCATCGTGGTCACCGTTTGCACTGCGGCATTCTCGTCAGCCCGCAGCGCCGAGACTGAAGCCGACATCGCTTGGAACAAAGTGGAGTCGGCCATGAACTCCATTAAAAAGCCAGCCAAGCCGCCCGGTTCGCGCGAGGAAGCCATGGCAAACTTCAAAACAGGTCTGGCCGCCACAGACGAGGCCGGCAAAGAATTTCTCGATCAATACCCGGCCGACCCCCGCCGCTGGAAGCTGCAACTCTTTCAAGCCATGACTGCCGGGGCCCGCCAACAATTAGGCCTGCCTGCCAAGGGTGATTTGAAGTTGATCCTCGCAGAAATTTTAAAGTCCACTGATGCTGATGCGGAGATCAAGGGCGAGGCGAGTGCCATCACCCTGCTTGATGGTGCCGAAGAGGTTGAGGAAGGAAAGACGACCTCAGCTGACTGGATAAAAAATGCCGAAACGCATCTCAAGGCCTATCCGGAGTGCAAATTCAACCCCATGATCGCTGGCAAAGTCTCCAGCATGAAGACCTTGGCGGATCTCAAAACCAAGCCGCTCGATTTAAAGTTCGTTTCTGTGAATGGCCAGGAAGTAGATCTGTCCAAGATGAGCGGCAAAGTGGTGCTGATTGATTTCTGGGCCACCTGGTGCGGGCCATGCGTCAAGGACATTCCGAACGTGCTGAAGTCCTACGAGAAGTTCCACGGCAAGGGCTTTGAAATCATCGGCATTTCACTCGATTCAGACAAAGCCAAGCTGGAAAGTTTCACCAAGGACAAGGGCATGACATGGGTGCAATACTTTGATGGCAAAGGCTGGAAAAATGAAATTTCTTCGCGCTTCGGCATTAACAGCATCCCGGCCATGTGGCTGGTGAACAAAAAGGGCATCGTGGTCAGCACCGATGCCCGCGGCAAACTGGACGAGCTGGTCGAGAAATATCTCGCAGAGTGAAGTAGCTAACACCGGTTTCGACCTGAGC
>JAIOQF010000200.1 GCA_021413535.1 Verrucomicrobiota bacterium | reverse complement strand
TCATCTTAAACATCAATTCGCCTTGAGGCACAAAACACTGCAAGATCAGCGCCGCCTCATCCAGTGAACCGGGTGCCTTCGCTGCGCGCAGATCAAGGATGAGATGCTTCGCCTTCCGCTCCGCAATGCGGGCGAGTTCTTTATCAAAAAGCGCCGCCTCACCTTCGTAAAACGTTTCCGGCCGCAGATAAGCGATATCGGGCGCGAGAAACTCCGCATGAACATGCGCCTTCGGCGGAACAGTTTTCTGGTCCAGCAGCACCAGTTGCGCACTGAAGTTCAATCGCTCCAAAAGCCCTTGTAGCGCTGCCCGGTTCACTTCCTCATAAGTCAGTTCATCACGCCGGATATAATCGCGGCGTAAGATTTGAAAAGCCGACTGCAAAGAAGTCTGCGGAAGCTGGTCAACCAGGCGCGGCGGTTCATTCGCCTGAACGAGAATAGTTGGGAAGACAATGATGGCGAACGCTCTAAGCATCGGTTGGAAGAATCATAGTGAATCGCGAGGCATTGTCCATCCAGGCATTTCAGATGAGCAATATAAGCAGCCGGTTAACCTTACTTAAGCTCGGGGTCATAAGGAAAACCAAACTCATAGTGCTTTTTCACCAAGGAATCTCGCAAGACTTGGTGACGTCGGAAGAAATATGCAGAGCACTTTCTCGGTGTCTCACCGACCTCAATGACTAGCTCATCAAGATTCAGATCGGTGACGTCGTATTCCGCGCGAGCTTCCGGAATGATTCGTGTCAGACGAGTATGAGCGTGAAATGCCCACATGCCGCTTCCTGGGGATTCGAACGGTAGGTCTGGAAAGCTAATTCCGCAATTCACATAGAATCTCCAAGGCGAGCCGGACGAATTCCATGCGCTTCCTTGCAGATTGTAATGCTCAGAGAAGTGTTCACGGACAAGAGAAAAAGTCCGGCCCTTCTTCTTGAACCCGTCAGGCTTCATGAACGACTCGTGCAGGCGGGATGTGAACAAATCTCCAGGTTTCATTTTTTGGCTAAAATATCCTTACGACGGCGTGTTGAACGTGTTCAACGCATCCACATCACCCCAGCGAAAGTGACTGGCGATGGCCGCATAGACGAACTGCTTGCCCAAGCTCACCGCCTCCACCAGCGACAATCCTTTAGCGAGACCCGCAGTGATCGCAGCTGAATAAGTGCAACCCGTGCCGTGAGTGCGCACACCGCAGATCCGGCGACTCTCGAACCAAGTCGCAACCCCATCTTGAATTAGCAGATCCGAGGTATCTTCACCGGGAAGATGTCCGCCTTTCAGCAGCACGGCACAACGATGGAGCTGCGACAGTTCATGAGCGGCTGATTCCATCTGCTCTCGCGATGATATATTTCTACCGAGCAACACCGCCGCTTCATCCAAGTTTGGCGTGATGAGCATGGCGAGCGGAATCAATTCGTCCGTCAGGAGTGCGACCGCTTTTTCATCAAGCAGGCGTGCACCACTGGTGGCGATCATCACCGGATCAATCACCAACGGCACGCCGCTCGTGCTCAGAGTTTGCCACGCGGAGATCACGGCTTCGATTTGCTCGCAACCGCCAAGCATCCCAGTCTTCGCCGCAGCAATTGGAAACGCTTTGGCCAGCACACTGATTTGCTCCGCAATGATTTTAGAATCGAGAGGTTGAATGAGTGAGACTTGGCCTGGAGTTTCGGCGACCACGCTGGTGAGCGCTGTGAGCCCATAACATCCGAACGCACTAAAAGTTTTCAAGTCTGCTTGAATGCCCGCGCCAGATGAGCAATCGGATCCGGCAATGGTTAGCACAACGGGCGGGCTGGCAGGCATGACCTCTATTTGAAATCCAGCCGCAGCTTTGCGCAATCTGCAATCAGAGTAAATTGCTTGACCCCGGGGCAGCAGTCCCCGAATCTCTTCGGTATTATGCCGGTAAGTTTTGCCGAAATACCAGGACTGTCAGTCACCGTGGACCAGGTGGTCTATGCCCCGCAGTTGAATGCGCCGCCAGACAAGCCGCATCCATTTGCCTACTACCTTTCCATCCACAACCAGTCGGAGGAACCCGTGACCATCCTCGGCCGGAAATGGATTGTGACCGAATCCGGCGGCGGCACCCTCGTGGTCGAGGGCGATGGCGTGGTTGGCCAGATGCCGCGCTTGGAGCCGGGCCAGACTTTTAGCTACAACAGTTACCATGTGATCGGCGAGCCCTGCCGCGCCTCCGGCACCTTTTTCGGCCAGACCGACAGCGGTCGCGCCATCTATGTGCGCGTGCCAGAGTTTCAAATGGAACTGCCGGCCTAAACGGGATTTGTAACCTTGCGCCAACCATCCTCCGAGACAAGCAACTGCACGCACTGGTCGTGTGGCTCGCGTGGAATGGATTCAATCATCTGAACAGAAAAGCCAACACCGATGACCCGGGCGTCCGGTTTGAGCTTGGCGAGGACCCGGTCATAGTAACCTTTCCCACGACCAAGCCGCGCCCCGTCGCGGAAGGAAAATGCCAGGCCCGGCACCAACACGACATCGAGTTCAGCTTCATTTACTGGCGGGCACATGGAAACATCCGGCATCAAAACTCCGTGAATGCCAGCGACCAGTTCGCCCTTATCACACACCAAGTGAGAATACATCACGCCGTTTTCTCCGAGAACAAAATATGCCACTCGCCTGCCACGTTCCACCAGCCACGGCAGCAGCGGCAGCAAATCGGGCTCCACTCTGAGCCCGCCAAACATCGCCACCACACCGGCGCCTTCCAGCCACGAATCGTCTGATCGAAGCCACGCCACGAGACTGCTCGACCGCGCCTCAATCTGCTGCGGAGTGAAAGCGGCGAGCAGCGCACGCATTTCGCGGCGCATTTCCGCCTTGCGGCGGACTATGTCGGAAGAATCGTTCAAATTGTTTGCCGGCGAGGCATTAAATTGTTCCTTGCGATAATGGCTCGAAAATCGTATCTTGTCGCCTACTTCGGTATCTACCCTGAACCGGAAATATTTAATGCCTCAAGAAAGCCAGCCCCCCAAGGCCAGTAAATCTGGGCGCAAGCGCACCCGCTGGCGACTCGGCCAGCAAAAGCCCGACCACAATCATGTGGGCCTGATGCCTACCGTGGGCTGGCGCCAGCGCAATCTGCGCTTCCTCAACGATGTGCTCATCCCGCACATCTTCACGCCGCGACTGCCGGGCAGCGAGTCATCCGTGCTGCTCACGATGCACCCGGAACAAACCGGCGTAACCTGGCTCGGACACGCGGGCTTTCTCATTCAAATCGGCGGACAAAATATACTTGTCGATCCCAACTGGGCTCTCTGGCACGGGCCCATCAAACGAGTCAGCCACCCGAGCGTCAAACCTGCAGAGCTGCCCTACATCGATCTCGTGCTCATCACGCACGCGCATTTCGACCACCTCCATCTCCCCAGTCTCCGGTCTATTGCCGCAGGACAACCCATTATCGTGCCAAAAGGCGTCGGCAGCATCGTGAAGCGCTGCGCCTTCAGCAATATTATCGAACTCGAATGCTGGCAGACGTCGCATTTCCGCAATCTGGAAATCACCCTCACTCCCGCGCGTCACTGGGGCGCGCGCATGATCCACGATACCTTCCGCAAATTCGGCGGTTTCCTCATCCGCGATGACCAGCGCACCGTGTTCCACTGCGGCGACAGCTCACTCTTCGATGGCTTCACGGAGATCGGCCAGCGCGCAGACATCGATATCGCCCTGCTGCCCATCGGAGCCTACAACGCCCCCAGCGGTCGACCAGTGCACCTGAATCCCGAGGAAGCGCTCGACGCCTTCGAGATGCTCGGCGCGCAACGCATGATCCCGATGCACTACGGAACCTTCCCGCTCGGCGGCGAACCCATTCACGAACCAGCGGAACGTTTGGAACAGGCTACGATCGTGCGCGGTCTTGAAGAACACGTGCTGATCCTGCCCGAAGGCCAGCCCGCAGTATTCTGATTCGCGCCACTCCATGGAGTCTGTGAAGCCGCGACTCACACTCATCGCGGCGATGGATCAAAACCATTTGCTGGCCAACTCCCAAGGCATCCCGTGGAAACTGCCGCACGATGCTGCGCACTTTCGCAGCTACACTCGCGGCAAGTGGCTGCTACTCGGTCGAAAAACTTTTGCCGAAATGCGCGAATGGTTTGATGCGGGCCACACGCCGCTGGTGTTGAGTTCAAGCTGTGGTTGGGAGCCGGACATCGGACGTGTAATCGCATCAGTGTCCCAGGCCCTAGCGATGGGCAAGGCTGCCGAAGTGCCAGAGATTGTCTGCTGCGGCGGAGCGCAAACTTATGTAGCAGCACTGCCGTTTGCGGACCGAATGGTGCTGACACTCATTGAGGAGACCTATTCGGCAGGCCGGGGAGCCGTTTACTTTCCAAAATGGAATCCGTTAGAATGGCAGATGCAAGCTGAGAGCGTATTACCCAAGGGTGATCCGAATGAACCAGTAGCGCGAGTGATCACGCTGGAACGCGCCAGAAAGTAGCTGATGCGTTCCGCTTGATTCACTTTGAAAGCGCGGTGAAACGGGATGCATCACCTACCTTCACACGCCGATCCCACCATA
>JAIOQF010000199.1 GCA_021413535.1 Verrucomicrobiota bacterium | reverse complement strand
GGGAATCTATGAAGATCACGGCGGTCCCGCGCTGAAGAAAGCGGCTGCGGATTACGGTTGGAAGGTCAGTGCTGAAGCCATCGTTCCGGATGATATCGCAAAAATTCAGCAGGCCGTTCGCTCGTTCAGCGCCCAAGGCTGCGGACTCATCCTCACCACCGGCGGCACGGGTATCGCCGAACGCGATGTCACGCCCGAAGCCATTCGCGCCATCGCGCGCGTGGAAATCCCCGGCTTCGGCGAAGTGATGCGCGCGCGGTCGCTCGCGATCACACCCAACGCCATGATCAGCCGCTGCCTCGGTGCCATCGTGGACAATTCGCTGGTGCTCGCGCTCCCGGGCAAACCCTCGGGCGCGGTCGAATGCCTGGGCTTCGTCGTTGGTGCCATCCCGCACTCAGTGAAGCTGGCGCTGAAGGTGCCGACGAGTTGCTAAATCATGTCCGCTTTCGTTGACTCCCTCCTTGATCTGCTGATGCCGCTCGGCGAGGTCACCGCACGCAGGATGTTCGGCGGTCACGGCATCTACAAGGACGACACCATGTTTGGACTCGTGGCCGATGATCGTTTTTACATCAAGTCGGACGATGAGAGTAAAGATGCTTTCATCGAGCGGGGTTGCGAGCCTTTTGTCTTTGGCGTTAGAAACGACAAACCCATTGTCTCCAAATATTACGAGCCGCCGGAGTCTGCGTTTATGAACGCACAGAAGATGAAACCCTGGGCGCTGCTCGGCATCGAAGCCTCCCGGCGTGCTCCAAAGAAGACCAAGAAATCAAAGCCAAATGTCCGCTCACGCTGAAGCATTCATCATCGCCACGCGCGGGAAGGGGACTTACGAGATCACAGATCGGGTTCGTGCCATCGTGCAGGCCAGCAAGATCAAAGTCGGCACCGCGACAGTGTTTGTCCGGCATACCAGTTGCAGCCTGGTTATATTCGAAAACGCGGATCCCTCGGCTCGCATCGACTTGCACGCATTTTTTGACCGGTTGGTGCCGGAGAATTCAGCCTATTTTGTGCATACGGCAGAAGGCCCGGACGATATGCCGAGCCATCTCCGCATGGCGCTGACGCGAACGAGCGAGGTCATTCCGGTGATGGACGGGCGGTTGGCGCTGGGCACCTGGCAGGGCATTTACCTCTTTGAACATCGCCGCGCACCGCATTCGCGGGAGATTGTCGTCAGTGTCACGGGCGAATGAGTTGCACGCAGCGTTCTGTGCCGCTACATAACAGGCCCGACGCATGAACCGCATCGATCAATGTTTTGAAAAACTCCGGGCCGCAGAAAAGTGCGGCTTCATCGCCTACATCAGCGCGGGTGATCCCGACCTCGCGAGGACGCGCGACATCGTGCTCGAACTCGAACGTTGTGGCGTGGACATCGTCGAACTCGGTCTGCCGTTCTCCGATCCCTTGGCTGATGGCATTGTGAATCAACTGGCCGCTGATCGGGCACTCCGAGCCGGCACCACTACGCCGAAGGTGATCGACTTCATCCGGGAACTGCGTCGCGAGACTCAAATCCCGCTGGTGCTTTTCACCTATCTTAATCCAGTTTATACCTACGGCTTCGAACGTTTCCATCAGGATGCCGCAGCCGCGGGAGCCGATGGTGTGCTCATTCTCGATCTTCCGCCTGATGAAGCATCGCAAAACAAGGAACTCATTGAGAGTGCAGGCTTGAAGCATATCCGTCTCATTGCCCCGACCACTCCAGAGTCGCGCATCGAACTCATCGCAGCCCAATCAGAAGGATTCATCTACTACGTCTCGCGCGAAGGCGTGACCGGTGCCCAGACCAGCCTCAGCACTGGCATCGCCGCGCAGGTGGCCTTGATCAAATCCCATACCGCAACACCGGTGGCGGTGGGTTTTGGCATTTCCACTCCGGAACAAGCGAGTGCGGTGGCCGGGATGGCGGATGCGGTGGTAGTCGGCAGTGCCATCGTAAAACTTATCGGGCAGCATGGCGCGTCCCCGGATTTGTCAGCGCGACTCGCGGCCTTCGTGAAACCCCTTGTGGACGCCGTGAAATTCATCTAGTTTACCGACCCGCAAAAAATGGCCATGACCTTGAAATTTTGGAAAATGAACGGTGCCGGCAATGACTTCGTCATGCTCGACAACCGTGATTCTTCGCTCCAGCTCGATGGAAGCGCTATCGCGCAGCTTTGCGATCGTCATCGTGGCGTCGGCGCCGATGGCGTCCTGCTGGCCGAGCCAGCGCAGAACGGCGGAGATTTTCGGATGCGTTACTACAATGCCGACGGTGGCGAGGCCGAGATGTGCGGCAACGGCGCGCGCTGCTTTGCGCGTTTCGTGAACCGGCTTCATGCCGACCAATTCGGAACTGTAAAATTTGAGACACTGGCAGGCATGATTTCCGCCGAATTTCCTGGCGATCAGGTGCGGATCAACATGAGCGCGCCGCACAGTCTGAAGTTGAACCAGTCACTGGAAGTTGCCGGTGAGAATTTGCTGGTTCACAGCATCAACACCGGTGTGCCGCACGCGGTTGTTTTTGTGGATGATCTTGAGAACGTGGATGTGCAGCGTCTCGGGGCCGGGTTGCGCTATCACGAGGCTTTCGCCCCGAAGGGCACCAATGCCAACTTTGTGAAGATCACCGGCACCGGTGCCATATCCATCCGCACCTACGAGCGCGGGGTCGAAGGCGAAACCCTCGCCTGCGGCACCGGCATGGTCGCCTGTGCGCTGATTGCGCATGAGCTTCATCAATTTGCCTCGCCTGTTTCTGTGAAAGTGAAGGGCGGAGACATCTTGCGGATCGGCTTCGAACAAGACGGCGCGGAATACCGCAATGTCACTCTGCATGGCCCCGCAGATTTTGTCTTCCAAGGCGAAACTCAAATCTGATTCACTGATTCACCGCCTACTGACCTATTGAATATGTTCGCCGGCATCCACACCGCCATCGTCACTCCTTTTCGCAACGGCCTCGTCGATGAAGCTGCGTTGCACAAAATCATCGAGCTGCAATTTGCCAGCGGCGTGCAAGGCATCGTGCCCTGTGGCACCACCGGAGAATCGCCGACGCTGGATTACGAAGAACATGAACGCGTCATCAAGCTGAGCGTTGAATTTGCGGCGGGCCGCGGACTGGTCATCGCTGGCACCGGCAGCAATTCCACGCGGGAAGCGGTGGAAATGACGCAGTTCGCGGAAGCGAATGGCGCGAGCGCCGCGCTGGTGGTCGCTCCTTATTACAACAAACCCACACCTGAAGGTTTGTTTCGACATTTTCAAGCCATCGCCCAGAGCACCAAGCTTCCGCTCATGCTCTACAGCATACCGGGCCGTTGTGGCATCGAGATCGGCCTCGACACGCTGGTGCGACTGGCGGA
>JAIOQF010000198.1 GCA_021413535.1 Verrucomicrobiota bacterium | reverse complement strand
AGGTGCTGACCGACAGCATGAGCACCATGGAGGCGGTGCAACATCTTAAAGGCAAAGCAGGCGAAGCGGTGCGGATCACCGTGCGACGCCCGGGCACGAAACAGTTTCTTGATTTCAACCTTACCCGCGCTGCCCTCCAGGAAAGCTCCGTGCGCGATGCCATACTGCTTCACGATAAAATGGCCGCACCCTGGAAAATCGGCTACGCGCGTCTCACGCAATTCACCCAGGCAACCGCGAAAGACCTGAGTGATGAACTCGACAAGCTGGAAAAACAGGGCATGAACGCCTTTGTGCTCGATCTGCGGAACAACCCCGGCGGCTTGATCGATTCCGCAGTCGCAGTCTGCGGCGAGTTTCTTCTGCCGCAAACAGTCGTGGTCACAACCGAGGGTCGCGTCGCGTCGCAGAACGCACCGCCGTATCGCACTCCCACGCGCAACGGCAAACCTCTACGCCGCTATCCCATGTGTGTGCTTATCAATCAGGGCAGCGCCAGCGGCGCGGAACTTGTTGCCGGTGCGCTGCAAGATCTGAAACGCGCAATCATCGTGGGCACCACCAGCTTCGGCTAAGGCTCCGTGCAGACCATTCTGCCGATGAAAAACGGTGCCGCCATGCGACTGACGACAGCAAAATATTACACGCCAAGTCACCGCACGATTCACGAGAACGGAGTCGAGCCCACCATCGTCTCCGCGCTCACTTCACAAGAGGAACTCCGCATCTCGCAATGGCGTCAGAGCAACACCGCCGGTGAAGCGCGCAGTCTCGATCTGGCAAACCTCGGCGACCTGCAACTCGAACGCGCGACTGATGTGCTCAAAGGCCTCATGGTCTACCAGCAGTTCAATGCAGCACCGGCACCCGCAGATCCCAAGGACGCCAAACCGATCAACAACATCATCCGCAAACTCAACGATCCGGATGTCAGCAAACCGTGAGTGCCGCCTGCATCCTTGCCCTCGAGACTTCGTGTGATGAAACCGCCGTCGCCATTGTGCGTGGCGACGGCGCGGTGCTAAGCAGCGTCGTCGCTTCGCAAATAGAAATTCATCGCGTCCACGGCGGTGTGGTTCCTGAACTGGCCTCGCGCAATCATGTCCTCCACGCCCGTGCGCTGGTGGAACAAGCGTTGACCGATGCTGGACTCACCTTGAAAAACATCAACGCCTTCGCTGCGACCGTCGGCCCCGGCTTGGTAAGTTCACTGCTGATCGGCAGCACCCTGGCCAAGGCGCTGGCGCTCGCAGAAGGCAAACCGTTTCTCGCCATCAATCATCTCGAAGGACACCTGCTATCACCCTTCATGAGTCTGGGCGAAATCCCACCGCATCTGGCCCTGATCGTCAGCGGCGGTCACACCATGTTATTGGACGTGCGCGGAATTGGCGAATACGAAGTGCTGGGCCGGACTCGCGATGACGCCGCGGGCGAAGCCTTCGACAAAGTGGCCAAAATGCTCGCGCTCCCCTACCCCGGCGGACCCGAGATCGACCAGCATGCGTCCTCCGGCAATCGCCAGGCCTTCGACTTCCCGCGCAGCATGCTGGGCGGCGGATATGATTTCAGCTTCAGCGGATTGAAGACTTCTGTGCTCTATCTCCTGCCCAAGCTAAACCTCGCGGATGCAGCAGTGCTTAACGACGTGTGCGCCTCGTTTCAAGAAGCTGTTATCGACGTGCTGGTGGAGAAAACCCTGAGTGCCTCCAGAGATCAAAACCAAAAGCTGATCGCCATCAGCGGTGGTGTGAGTTGTAATACACGGCTCCGGAAACGTTTCGCAGAACGCTGCACGGAGGAGGGTCTGCAACTGCTCCTCGCTGAACCGCGCTACACGACGGATAACGCCGCCATGATCGCGTTCGCCGCCATGCAACGCTGGAAGACGGGATACACTTCCCCGCTAGAAACGGATGTAGACCCCAACTTCAACCTCGCGGCCTTTCACGCCGGCTGAGTCATCTCACGAATCGCATTGCAGTTCCAGCATTGATCGAATTCCCCCGGCACGGATTCTTGGCAATTCGGGCACGTCCAGTCGACCCGCTGCACTGCTCCAGGAATCTCCTTCTCATAAAGAGGGTTCAACAAATCAAGCGCCGCCTGGTAGTCTTCGTCATCAATGATGCACAGCTTTGGGAAAAACAGATGAGACGGAATACCCGTGAGCAGATTATGACTGTAGGCGTTCTGGATGTAACAGCGGATGCCCGCCTCCTTGAGCACCGACTCAAAGTAGCCCACTCGCGTGTAATCCGGGTCTGAGAAAATTTCTTTCATCGCCGTTTCATGGGTAAAGCCGTCCGGTCAGTTGAGAAAGAGATGACACGGCGCGAAGTATCGCCACCATCGTTGCGATGACCAGCACCGCAAGCCTCACCTTGACCACGCCGCTGGAGGCCGTTCCCGGCCTCACTGCGCCGATGGTGAAGATGCTTGCCAACGAAGGAATCGCCACCACAGGCGACTTGCTTGCGGAGTTTCCATTCCGCCACGAAGACCGCAGTCGCATGGAGTTCAAGGGATTTGCCCCCTCACTGGAACCCGTATGCCACCACGTGCGTGTAACACGCGGACGCACGGTGCGATTTGGACGTCGCTCCGGATTTTTTGAAGCGGAGTGCGAGGCCGTGCAAGACAATCCGCTAAACCAGCAGCTCACACTTCGCTGGTTCAACATGCCCTTCATGAACCGCGCTATTGCGGTCGACATGGAGTTAATCGTCTACGGTAAGATCAAGGATGTGAAAGGCCGGCTGGTGATGGGTCATCCAGAATACGAGATCGTGAACGGTGACACTGAAGTCGCCGCAACCGTTCAGATCCACACCGGAAGAATCGTGCCCATCTATCGCTTGCGCGGCGGACTGAAGCAGAAACTACTGCGCGCTGCCATGTGGCAGGTGCTGCAAAAGTTTGACGCATCATCAGTCGCCGATCGACTTCCAAAACCAAAAGCAAACGGCGAATTCGCCGGGCTGTGTCGCGGCAAAGCCCTGCATGAGATTCATTTTCCCATCGGCAATTCCGAACTGGAACTCACCCGGCGCTATCTGGCGCTGGAGGAATTTTACATTCTTCAGCTACGCGTGCTCCGCCGTCGCCTGCTTTGGCGCGCTCACCCAGGCTGGCAGCAACCGGTGCATGCCGGACAACTGGCTCAGTCATTTCTCAAATCGCTGCCGTTTACTCTCACGGATGCGCAACAACGCAGCCTCGATGAAATTCGTCGCGACATGACTACGCCGGAGCCGATGAACCGGCTCTTGCATGGTGATGTCGGCAGCGGCAAAACCGTGGTCGCCCTGGCTGCGATGCTGCAAGCTGTGGAAGCAGGCCATCAAGCCGCGCTGATGGCACCCACGCAAATTCTCGCCGAACAACACTACGCGAATGCCTGCCACTGGCTGGAGCCGCTCGGCCTGCGCGTCGCACTGCGGACGGGCGAACGCAAAGAGGAAACTGGAGCCATGGAGTTGTTTCAGAGAAACATCGCACCTGAGGGGAGCGCGCGCTTCCAGCGTGCTGCATCTGGCATCATGCCAGATGCTCAGTGCGGAGGAATTACAGAAGCAACTTACTCAAAACGTCGCTTGCCCCACTTTGAGCGTCCTTGGGCAAAATACATGCTGACTTATTCCACTCGTGAGCGGCGAATCTTGTCATCAGAGGCCCGGGAGATAGTGCTCAAGGCACTTCTCTATTTTAACCAAGTCCGCTATCACCTCCTTGCCACTGTAGTAATGCCGGATCACGTCCATATTCTATTAGAGCCGCTGCCCGCCTCATGGGATGAGGAAGGCACGCCGATTTTTCATTCACTGACGGACATCAATCACTCCATCAAGTCATTCACGGCAAATAAGATCAACAAATTAGAAGGTTCTTCCAAGCCAGTTTGGGAAAAGGAATCTTTCGACCGGATGATACGATCAGAGTCGGATTTGCAGGAGAAGTTTGACTATATCAAAAACAATCCAGCAGAGGCTGGCATTGTGAGCAAAGGAAAAAGTTATCCATGGAGCTGGCCGCTTGAGCATGTTCCCCAGGATGCGGAACACAGCACGCTGGAAGCGTGCGCTCCCCCAACCCACGCCAGTTCTCCCCATCTCCTCATCGGCACCCACGCGCTGCTTTACGATGCAGCCGCGATGCCGCAGCTCGGCCTGGCGGTTATCGACGAACAGCATAAATTTGGCGTGGCCCAGCGCGCCCGACTGATCGCCGCCGGTCATGCACCGGATGTCTTGGTGCTGACTGCGACGCCGATCCCGCGCACACTGGCTCTGACGGTCTATGGCGATCTCGATATCTCAACGATTGATGAAAAGCCGCTCAACCGTGGTGAGATCGTAACTCTCGTGCGCACAGAAAAAAAACTCGCGGACATCGCCAAATTCGTTCGGGCTCAAATCGAAGCCGGTCATCAAGCTTACATTGTCTATCCATTGATTGATGAATCGGACAAGCTGGTGGCCAAAGCGGCGATCGCTGGCTTTAAAGAATGGGGCGGCTTGCTCGCCCCACACATCGTTGGCTTGATGCACGGCAGAATAGATGCTGCGGCGAAGAACGAAGTCATGAACCGATTCCGCACGGGTGAGATCAAGGCTCTCGTGAGCACCACGGTAATCGAAGTTGGCGTCGACATCCCGAACGCCAGCGTGATGGTCATCTTCAACGCCGAACGATTCGGACTGGCGCAGCTCCACCAGTTGCGAGGACGCATCGGGCGTGGCGCGCACCGCTCGCACTGTGTGCTGATGATTGCAGAGAAGGATGTCGAAGCCAGAGAGCGCTTGAACATTCTGGTCGAGACCGCTGATGGATTTCGTATTGCCGAGGAGGATTTGCGACGGCGCGGACCAGGCGATTTACTGGGCAGCGCGCAGAGCGGCGAGGCTCCGCTCAAGTTTGCCGATCTCCTGGGCGACACGCGACTGCTCACGCTGGCACGCAGAATTGCCGAACGCACCCTGACGGAAGATCCAAAATTGTCCGATCCCAGTCGTGAAGAACTGCGCATGTTGGTGCTGGAAACAGACGCGCCTGCGGCTACGCTGCAATGAATCATCACCGATCATGAACGAGCACATCCGACGCATCATCATTGCCATCGCCATTTTCGCGTGCGCCACTCTGATTTATCAAAAATGGCGCGAAGGACGTGGCGGCAGCGGTCTGTTTAGTTTACTCGCTGACAATAATAAAACTTCGCCAGCTCATGTCACCTTGAATGCTCGCGACCTACCCACGCTCGCGCAGTTCAATGCAGAGTCGACCAAACTTGCGGCGGCAGTGCTGCCTTCCATCGTCAGCGTCAACATCGGAACCAGCGGACTAGTCCCCAAAAAAGATATCTTCGGTTTTCTTCGTGGTTATGGAACCGGTGTCGTGGCCACGGGATTGGGCTCCGGGGTGATCGTCAGCAAGCATGGTCACATCCTGACCAACTTCCATGTGGTGAATAACGCCCAAAAAATCTGGGTGACCACCAGCGACAGAAAAACCCACGAAGCAAAACTGCTCGGCCATGACTTGGACATGGATATCGCGGTGCTTCAGATAGATGATGCCGTGATCAATCCGGGCAATTCCGGCGGACCGCTCGTCAATTTCAAAGGCGAAATCATCGGCATCAATGTCTCGATCCTTAATGAGGATAAAAACGCGCATTCCTGGCAGGGCGTGGGCTTGGCCCTGCCGGCGAACGATGCCAGGGATGCTTTCGAGGCCGTCCTGGGTAAGACTCCGCGCGCGCCCGGTTACCTTGGCGTGGAGGTGGACATGCTTCGTATTCAAACCAATGTCCAAGCCGCCTATGGTGCGATCGTCACTGGGATCACTCCAGGTTCGCCCGCCCAGAAAGCTGGTTTGCTCGAAGGAGATATCATCGCGCAATACAACGGCCGGAGTTTCGAAGCGGAGCGTGACTTCCTTCGACTCTTGAGCAGAGCGAAGCCCGACCAGACAGTCACTTTCACCGTGTTGCGAAAAAATCAGCCGATCACCATCACCGCTAAAATCGTCTCCCGACCACCGGGACTTTGAGCTACCCCTTGGCAAGTGTGTTGCTCTGGAATATCTTGCAACTCCATGATCAACGTCCGTCAAAGTAGCCGCAACCAACACGGCAACGCGCTCGCCCCTATTCTGCTCATCCTCGGCGCGCTCGTCATCAGTGCCCTCATCTTTTTTTTCGTCACCCGCAAGAAGATCGACGAAGCGCGCGCCGAAGAAGAAAGTGCTATAGCCGAACAAGTATCTGGCTCCGGCAGCCCAGCATCACCACCCGGAAAAAGTCCGACACCAGTTGGCGACAAACCAAGCGCAGCAACGTCCACATCTCAGGCGCCAGCGACATTCATCAAGCCAGTCGAACTGGCCCAGCAGCTCACTAAACTTCTCGCAGCTGGCGATCTGCCCGGAGCGGCAAAATTAATTGCTCCCGACAACAGCACTCGACAGGGCGAGGTGCTCGGCGTTCTCAAAATGATCTTTCAAAATCTCGGCTACAAAGCTGGTCAGCCAGCAGATGCGCAGTTGATCGGTCAGATCGAGAACATGATCCGCGTCGCCATTCCCCTCACCTTGGCATCGCCCGAAGCACCCTCATTGAGGATCACGCTTGATCTGGAGCGCGACCCTCGTCGTGGTTGGAATGTGGCTCAAGTGCATCTTCCCAAGGAGCTCGAATCCGCACTCGCTGCGCTTCCGCCATCCCCAGCGCCCATTGCACCACCGACAAGTGCGACCAATGCCTTGAACAAATCATTCTTCATCATTGATCGCAGCCAAGACGCCTTGATTCTCGCCAGCGACTTCGTCAACTCACTGCTCAGGCTCGACTACCTCGGTGCGCTGAACTATGTCGATCAGAATAAAATCTCACCTGTGAAGCTGGCCGCGCTCTGCATGGTGTTTGAAGAAGGAAAATACCACCTCCCCGATGACCGCGCGCTGGTCGCCACCGTCGCCACCGATACCACGAGCTGGGTCATCGTCCGGGTGAATTCTGAAGCTACCAGCACCAGCACCGAGTTCGGTCTCGAGATGGAAAAGCGCGATGATAAATGGCGCGTCGGCGGATTGAATCTCTCGAAGTTTTTGAGTGACAATGCCAAAGCCTCCTCGCTGGGTGATCTCCCCTACACGCCGCTGGTGGTGAATCCAAAAGGCGGCGAGTCCATCGCTCTGTTCTTCGAACTTAACCAGGCTGTGCTGCATCCTCGCGCGCAGAAGCAGCTCGACATCGTCGCTTCCATACTCAAATCCAGCCCGCAAAAAAAGCTCAAGATTGGCGGTTACACCGACGCGCTCGGCAGCGACGACTACAATCTCAATTTATCGAAGAATCGCGCCGAGGCCGTGAAGCAATATTTCATCAACCATGGCGTTCCGGTGACTCAGGTGGAGACTACCGGCTTCGGCAAGCAGCTCCCGCTCAGCCCCAACCTAAAGCCCGACGGCACCGACAATCCCGAAGGTCGCTCCCGGAACCGTCGCGCGGAAATCCTGCTGGATTTTTAGGATCGATCATTGCGCCGCTTCACGCACCAGTTCCTCAGTCGTTTCCCAGTCAATGCACGGATCCGTGATGGATTGTCCGTAAACGAGGGCCTCTCTTGAATTCGCCATCGCCTGCGATCCGGCAACGATATTACTCTCCAGCATTGCGCCGATGACGCCGCGTGCTCCTTCGCGACGCTGGCGTAGAATCTCACGGAAGACCGCAGGCATTTTGCGATAGTCCTTGCTGCAGTTTGCATGACTCGCGTCAATCATCACGGCGGACTTGAGACCATTCTTCACGAGCAATTCCAGCGTCCTGCCAACATGCTCCTCGCTGAAGTTAGGCCCCTCGTCTCCGCCGCGTAAAATGACATGGCAGGCGGGATTGCCCGTGGTGTTAACCACACTGGCGCGACCATCGCCACCGATGCCCAAAAAGGTCTGGGGCTGGTTGGCGGCTTTGATCGCATTAATGGCCGGCACCACGGCACCGGAGGTGGTGTTTTTGAAGCCCACTGGCATCGACAGCCCGCTGGCCATCTGCCGGTGCGTCTGCGATTCGGTCGTGCGCGCACCGATGGCGCTCCAGCAGGTCAGGTCGGCAATATACTGCGGCGTGATCGGATCCAGCATCTCTGTTGCCGTCGGCACCCCGAGTTCCAGCACATCACGCAGAAAGGTGCGCGCCAGGCGCAGGCCCGTCGGGATGTCGTTGGTTCCATTGAGATGCGGATCCATGATCAGCCCCTTCCAGCCCAGCGTGGTTCGGGGCTTTTCAAAATAAACCCGCATGATCACAAGCACCCGATCCCTAACCTCGCGCCCAAGTGCCGCCAATCTTTCCGCATAATCCCGACCGCCCTTCAAGTCATGAATGGAGCACGGCCCGACGATCAGCAAAAGTCGCTCGTCTTCGCCAGCAAGAATCCACGCGATTTCATCACGGCTCTGCGCCACGAAGGCAGCATGAGCCTCGCTCCGGGGAATTTCTACCATCAAGGCCTGCGGCGGCGGCAGTGGCGTGTTGGCAACAACATGGAGATCAGAAACGCGGGTCATTATTCTCGAATTAACCGCGCGCTGACATTCGCGCCAGCTTCCTTTGCGCTCATTTCAATCCGGCGGCCAGCGGAAAATCATAATGGTCGTAGGAGCGCGTGTATATTGAGCGATGCGAGACTACTCGCACTCTTTTTCATGAAGCGAGTGGTCGTCCTTCGTCGGACACACGCGCGCTCCTATGAACCCGAGGCCCTGAAGCCTGCGCTCGAGAACTCCCATTCAGCAGCGCTGCTCACCAGTCCAGCGCTTACCGGATTACCTTCGATGTAAGTAGCCTCATTCCCAAGATGTTCTTCATTCCGCATAAAGCGGTCAAAGTAATCCGCCTGCCACAGCGAGCCCGCCCGGCCGCACAGCTTGTTAATCTCCCGCGCAGTAAATGTCTTCCACGAGTGGATGATGCGGCCCAGCACATGACCGCTAAGCACCTCAAACAGCGCATGCACATGATTAGGCATCACGCACCAGGCGATAAGGTGATAGCGCTTCCGGTCGAAGTGGAGCAACGCGTCCTGCACGATCCTGGCGACCTCAGGATTCCTCAGCATGCAGGAACCCGCTCCTTTATCCAGCCATGATTCGAGCTGCTTGATGCGCTCCACATCATCCTCGATCAGGATAATGTGTTCCCATTCATCCCGGCGTTCCTGCGGCATTGAATCCGCGAGCCGGAAGGTCACTGCTTGAACGAGCGAGGGATGATCGCAATGCGGGAGGTATCCTCGCCGGGTCCATCCTGGATGGTCATCGTGGAACGGCATGGGAGAAGTGGGAGCGCGTGTATGTTAAGCGAAACGAGACTACTCGCAGTATTTTCAGGAAGCGAGTGGTCCTCCTTCGTCGGACACACACGCGCTCCTATAGAACAAGCTTCCGCGCTTCCGCGAGCGCTGCATCGACCTTGGTCACATCCTTGCCGCCCCCGCGAGCGAAGTCCGGCTTGCCGCCGCCTTTGCCGCCGACGATCGGCGCGATGGTTTGGATGATCTTGCCGGCTTGCACCTTGGCCTGGTAATCTTTGGCGACGCTGGCGATCAAGGCGACGTTGCCGCCGCCCGTCGTAGCGAGGACGACGATGCCGTTGAAGCTGCCTTTCAAGGCGTCGCTCACGGCCACGGCGTAGTCGGCATCCACGTCGCCGAGGTTGACGATGATGGCGTTGTTGCTTGCTGTTGAAAGCAGTTCCTTCGCGCGACCGCTGGCTTCGCGTTGTTGGGCGGCTTTGAGGTTCTTCTCCAGCGCCTTCTGCTGTTCCAGCAAGGCTTCAATCTTCTTCTCGATGTCATGCGCGCCTTGGGCGCTGACTTTTCCAGCAAGCAGCTTGATCAAATCAGCATCGGCGCGGGCGGCGTTGTAGGCTTCGAGTCCGGCGATGGCTTCGATGCGGCGCACGCCGGCGGCGACGGCGCTTTCGGCGACGAGGCGGAAGAGGCCGATCTCACCGGTGCCGCGTGTGTGGGTGCCGCCGCAGAGTTCCATGCTCCAACCATCGAGCTTGTGCGGCTGGCCGCCGATCTGCACGACGCGGACGAGGTCGCCATACTTCTCGCCGAAGAGGGCCATGATGCCGTTGTTGGCCTTGGCCTCGACGTAGGGCACTACGACTTCATGCAACGCCCAATGCAAAATGTGCGTGACGGTGTGGTGGCGCTCGATGGCGTGACGACGCGGCGCATCAACGACAAGGCGCACGGTGGAGTCCACGGCGGGTGTTTCGTCGCCTTCGAGGAAGTGCAGCCAGGTGTTACCGACCTTGGTGGTGGCGCTGATCGGGAAAGTGTTCGCGCCGAGGATCAATTGGCCCGCATCGCCGACCTGTCCGCCCATTTCGGCGTAGCAGGTAGAGACATCGAGCACGACGGCGTTCTTGTCCTTCATCGACACGACTTCCAACACGCGCACATCGGCTTCGAGCGTGTCGTAACCAATGAACTTGGTCGGCGCCTTCGTTTCAATCTCGCTTACGGAGACGACTTGCTTGTTCTTCTTGCCAGCCTCGCGAGCACGCTGCTTCTGCTCTTCCATCAGCTTCTCGAAGCCTGCGGTGTCCACCGTAAGGCCCAATTCCCGAACCATTAATTCCGTCAAATCCAAAGGGAATCCGAAGGTGTCATAAAGTTCGAAGGCACTGGCCCCCGGAAAAACAGGGACTGTCAGCCCATGCTTCTTCATCGTATCAATCCAGTCTTTCGCTGACAGGTCGATCTCTACATCAAAGGAAACGTTTGGCTTGGCGATAGTTACTTTTG
>JAIOQF010000122.1 GCA_021413535.1 Verrucomicrobiota bacterium | reverse complement strand
CGTCGAGCAAATCAACCAGTTCGAAAAACAGTTCCAGACACTGTCGGACGAGGCTCTGCGCGAAAAAACCGCGGCATGGAAGGAGCGCATCTCCAAGATCGAGGATCCCTCTCTGCAGCAGGCGGCGCTGGAGGAGATTTTGCCCGAGGCGTTTGCAATCGTGAAAAACGCCGCGCGCCGGCTCACCGAGCGCCAGCACACCTTCACCGTCTGCGACCAGCCGGTGACATGGAACATGGTTCACTTCGACGTGCAACTCATTGGCGGCATGGCCCTGCACCACGGCAAAATTTCAGAAATGGCCACCGGCGAGGGCAAGACGCTCGTCGCCACCCTCCCACTTTACCTGAACGCCCTCACCGGGCGCGGCGCGCATCTGGTCACAGTGAACGACTACCTCGCCCGGCGCGACGCCGAGTGGATGGGGCAGCTTTACGGATTCCTCGGCCTCACGACCGGCATCATCCAGCATGACCAGTCGCCCACCGACCGCCGCGCGCAGTATTACTGCGACATCACCTATGGCACGAACTCTGAGTTCGGCTTCGATTACCTCCGCGACAACGGCATGGCGACCAGCAAGGAACAGCAGGTCCAGCGCGGTTACTACTTTGCAATCGTGGACGAGGTGGACTCCATCCTCATTGATGAGGCGCGCACCCCGCTCATCATCAGCGGCCCGGCAACCATTTCAACCCACCAGTTCGACCGCTACCGCCCACTCGTGGATCAGTTGGTGAAAAAGCAGACGATGCTCTGCAACCGGCTCATGGCCGACGCGAAGGCGGCAATCGAGGCAGGCAAGCCCGAGGAGGCAGGACTTCCGATGTTCAAGACGAAACTCGGCCAGCCCCGCAACAAGGCGCTGCTCAAGTTGATGGAGGAGCCTGAGATTCGAAAAGTTTTGGACAAGACGGAGTTGTCTTACTACGGCGACGCCCGTAAGGAGGAGATGTTCAAGATCAAGGAGGAGTTGTTCTTCGTCATTGATGAGCGCCAGCACGAGGCCGATCTCTCCGACCAGGGACGCAATTTCCTGAATCCCGACGATCCGGACTCGTTCGTGCTGCCGGATTTGATCAGCGAGTTTGCAGAAATTGATCTCGATGAAAGCCTGTCGCCCGAGCAGAAGGTGAAGGCGAAAGCAGAGCGGCAGACCTACACCGACAATCAGGCCGAGCGGATGCACAACATCTCGCAGCTTCTCCGCGCCTACTGTCTTTACGAGAAGGACGTCCAGTACGTCGTCGAGGACAACAAGGTCGTCATCGTGGACGAATATACGGGCCGCAAAATGTCGGGCCGCCGGTGGAGCGACGGGTTGCACCAGGCCGTCGAGGCGAAGGAAGGCGTGCAGATTGACCGCGAGACGCAGACCCTCGCCACGATCACGATTCAAAACTATTTCCGCCTCTACGAAAAACTCGCCGGCATGACCGGCACCGCCGAAACCGAGGTGAATGAGTTTCACGACATCTACAAGCTCGATGTGCTCGTGATTCCGACGAACCGCCCGTGCGTCCGCATTGACGCAAACGACAGGATCTACAAAACGCGCCGCGAGAAATACAACGCGGTCATCAACGAGTTGAAGGAATGCCACGCCAAGGGCCAGCCCGCGCTGGTCGGCACGGTGAGCGTCGAGTCGAGCGAGTTGCTGAGCCGCATGTTGAAGCGCGAGAAAATTCCGCACGCCGTCCTCAACGCGAAGTATCACATGCAGGAAGCCGAGATCGTGGCGCGCGCCGGGCAGCCGGGCACCATCACGATTTCCACGAACATGGCGGGCCGCGGCACCGACATTAAGCTCGGCCCCGGTGTGGCTGAGGTGGGCGGTCTGCACGTCATCGGCACCGAGCGCCATGAATCGCGGCGCATTGACCGGCAGCTTCGCGGACGCTGCGCGCGCCAGGGCGATCCCGGCTCGTCGCGTTTTTATGTGAGCTTCGAGGATGACCTCATGCGCAATTTCGGCGCGGCGGATCGCATGACGAAAATCATGGAGCGCTTCGGCATGAAGGAGGGCGAGGAACTGGAGCATCCGTGGCTGAACCGCTCCGTGGAAACGGCGCAGAAACGCGTCGAGCAGCGCAACTACATGAGCCGCAAACGCACGCTCGATTTCGACGACGTGATGAACCGGCAGCGCGAGGTCGTTTACGGATACCGCAACGAGGTCATCAACATCACCTTCCCGCTCGGCCTCAGCGCCGAAAAGTCAGGCTTCGACAAGATGACGGTCGAGGAGGTCACGAATTTCCTGATCGAGAAAATTAAGAAATCGTACGAGTTGAAGTGCTCCCACGAGGACCAGTTCGCCGTGCGCAGCCTGGAGCGCTACGTGATTCTCAACGCCATTGACCGCCTGTGGCAGGAGCATCTCTACGCGATGGATTCCCTGCGCGAAGCCGTCTATCTGCGCGCCTACGGCCAGAAAGACCCGCTCATCGAGTACAAGACCGAGGCGTATGAAATGTTCGTCGAGCTGATGGGGAACATTAAAAATGAGACGCTGCACAACCTCTTCCGCAGCACCTCGAACCTCATGGCGTTCGAGCAGTTCCTCTCGGCGCTGCCGCAGCATTTGCTGCATCCCGAATCGCCGAGCGCGCCGGGGCAAAACGCAGGCATGAAGATCGAACACCCGC
>JAIOQF010000130.1 GCA_021413535.1 Verrucomicrobiota bacterium | reverse complement strand
GTAAAATTTTTCCGGCCCTGCATCGAGACTGCCCTTGTGGAGCACGGCGATCACCCCGACTTCGATCCCTGCGGCCATAGCTTCGTGGAGACGCTGGGTCCAAATTTTTGTATAAGCTTCCGCGCCGCCCTTGAAAAGTTTGCGATGGAGGTTCGGATAATCCATCGACGTGCCGAGCGAGCCGTTGAACATGGAGAAGAGCACATCATTCCACGCGGTCGAGTAGCTGATAAGATTGGTCTGGAGGTAATGCGTGAAGCGCCGCCCTCGCGCTTTGGCGGCGCTGTCCATCAGTTGACCAGCCTCCACGAACCACGCTGGCCCCATGATCATGGCTTCGCCACCCTGCCAGTAGATTTCGCATTCCTCAATGCCCTCGTGCTCGAGGTGATCGAGTAACTGCCGCGTGAGCAGTGGCAGCATGATCATCGAAAGCCGGTGCGGTTCCTTGTGCTCGAAGCAGTAGTCGCAGGCCACGTTGCATTCCGCAGTCGGAAGCAGGATCACGCTGAAGACACGTTCACTCATGATAGGGATGCGGTTTTGTGGCCGGCCAGATCGCGGTTCATCTCTTCTGCTGCGGATTCGATCAAGGCCAAAAGTTGTTTCACTCCAGCGCAATCATACTGTGGATCCGGCGATTTGAAATAACCCGCGCACAGCGTCTGCCAGCGGCAGCTCGCGCACTCCGCGCCCCGTTCGATCAAGCTTGCCAGGTGCTGCTCGACAAAGTCACGCGGACGTTGCCCGTTCTCCCTGGCAAAGACATTCGGATCTTCTTCGAGGATTCTCCAAAGTGTTCCGCCATCGTCTTCACGCAGCGAGATGAGCAGCGAGTGGAAGAATTCCACCGGTGAGTCCACCATCGGATCATGAAGATAAAATTTCACCGCCTCGGTCAATTCGGCGAGCACTTTCACTGTCGGCTGACCAGGCAGGAGCCGGACTGGAAGCTGCAAGGATGCAGCCAGTCGAAGCGCCTTCATGAAGCCGGGCGCGGCGGGCATCGTCACCCGCACGCTGCGCACGATGCGGGCATCCACCAGACGGTAGAGAAGCGAGAACTCAGTCGCTGGATCGATGAGGATAACATCGAGCGGCAGCGCCGATGTTCCCTGCGCCGCAGTCGCCCAGACTTCTTGATCGCCGAGCAGACCTTCGACCTGCAACCACTCCACGCCGGGCTTCGGTTCGCGTAACCAGCGCACAAATTCCTCGCGCGTCCGCACGATCACAACGCACGAGCCGTCATGATATTCCTCCGCCATCGCCGCCGTCAGAAACGGAAGTGGCGCATCAGATTCCTGCGACACAGAATAAGAGGGTGCCGCTTAGAAGCGATTCACCCACGCGCCACCGCCGACGCGCCGGTTGATCCAGCCACCAGCGCCAGCACCGTTGATCCAACTGCCACCTCCAACGGCGCGATTAACCCAGCCGCCGACACCACCGCCGACGCGGCGATTGATCCAAGCACCAGCTTCAGCCTTGGGCGCGCTGGCCAGCCAGCCGCCCGCGACTACTGCTGCAATCGCAGCACCCGACCACTTTCCTGTGGTCTGGAGAAACAGCCGGCGTCCGACAGTTTCCTTGGCCGCATCGGCGGCATTTGATTCATGGGAATGTTTTTCAGACATGGCTGCAAAGGTTGGTCGCTGACTTATTTGGATTTCGCGCCTTCGCCCGTCAGGGTTGAGAAATGCATGGAGGCAAACTTCCATTTGCCGCCGGCCTTGGTGACGGTCAGTGAAAGGTTCATCGGAACTTCAACAGCCTTCCCGTCCTTCATGCCTTTGATATTGCCCGACGCCATGAGCCAGCCCATGTCGGCACCCAGCCCGCCTATTTTGAATTGATACTCGAAGTGCTGGCTGCCTTTGTCGAAATCCTGGAAGAAATGTTCGTAGGCATCTTTGATCTCGGTCGGGCCGGACCAGACTTCGCCGGGTCCGGTGCCCATAACTGCCGTCTTTTCCGTCATGGTCGCCAGCACCCCGTTGATGTCCTGGCTGTTCATGGCTTCATCATGCGCCTTGAGCAGCGCGCGGACTTCGTCCAATTCGGGATTGGCGGCAGCTTCCGCAGCAGACACAGGAGGCGTGAGGGTGGCGACGGCCGTGATTCCGGCCAGTCCAGCGATGATTGAATTCCGTCGGTTCATGAGAAAGTTTTAACAGTTTTTCCCCCTCGTTCGCAAGAAAATTATACATAAATATAATATCTTTATTAAACAGGACCCAAGCCTCGTGGAGTTGACATCAATGCCCACCAGTGAAAGAAGTGGCCCGCGTCATTCTCATCACTCACCAACTCCCCTTCATGAAATTCATCCTGTCCTCCATGGTTATGCTCAGTGCACTGATATTGAGCTGCGACTCTTTCGCCGGAACGGATCACAGCATTTCCCGTGATCTGGCCGTCAGTCCCCCGCCAGCCGCAAAAAGTGACTGGGAATTTGCTGTGGGCATTCCAGGATGGATGGCGGGCCTCAATGGGGACATCGGTGTAGCTGGACTGAACCCGGTGCATGTGGATCTGCCGTTCACCAAGCTTGTTCCTCATTTGGACATGGTTGCTGCGCTGGCGGTGGAAGCTCAGCATGATCGCTGGGGCTTTTTCATCGCCGGTGTGTATGAGAAGCTGGGGGTGAACGGTGACACCCCGGGACCGTTGCTGGATTCGGTAAAAGTGGATGTTAAGATGGCACTGGCGGAAGTCGGAGTGGCCTATCGTCTGTGGGAAGGGAAGCGCGGATACTTCGATGTGCTGGCCGGCGCGCGCTATTTTTATATGGGATCGACGATGAACTTTGATCTCGACTCCAACGGCGTGCAGCAGGTAAGCCAGCAATTGGCTGATGATGCGGTGAACCGCGTGACCAGTGCCGTGGAGCGCGAGGTATCAGAACTTGTCCCCGAACTCAAATCAGCGGCGCGCAGCAAGATCACCACGGGTGCAAACTCACGCATTCAGGCCCAGGTCGACCGCATCCTGGCGCAATATCCCCGATTGCCAGGTGTGATCGATGCCATCAGCGGTAGAACGGGTCCCGTCAGCGACGCAGTGCGCGAACTGATCGCAGCGAAAATCGCAGAGAAACAGATCACACTGACCGGGGTCAAGGCCGCAGTCTCCGCTGAAGTGGCGGCAGCCAAGGCGCGCGCCAAATCAAAATTGCAAAGCGACGTGCGCCGCGCCGAACAAAATCTCGCAAACAAGATCGCCAGCACCATCAAGAAGGCCGTCCCGTCACAAGCGTCCGGCTCCAAGAGCTGGGTGGATCCCTTTGTGGGTTTCCGCGCGCGCTACAACTTCACCGACAAACTCTATGCCATGACGCGTGCGGACATCGGCGGATTTGGAGTCGGCTCCAAACTGGCCTGGCAGGCTTACGGAGCTTTGGGCTGGCAGTTTAACCGCCACTGGTCCACAGAACTCGGCTATCGCTATCTCTCGGAAGATTATGAGAGCGGCGGCTTTGTATTCGATGCCGCGCTGGCTGGCGCGTATCTTGGCATCACTTACAAATTCTGATAGCGCGGTAAATCGAGACGGACGATTTTACTCCGTTTCGCATCACCCGAGAATCGCCCTCAGGGCTCTATCTCGATGAACTGCGCAGCAAAAGCGTGCTTCATGCGCAGCACCGCCGGAGGACTCAAGGAAAGCCATTCGCACGACAACTTGATCACAGAAGAACCGGTAAATTACGAGGCAGGCCAAGCCACCGGCGCGATCTATTAAATTGGTCTGGTGGAGATTTCATCCGCCCCTCTGGAAGAAAAGCGAGGTGGGCGGCGTTAAGTGTGATCGCATGAAATCAGCAACGCTCGCCATTGTATTTGTGCTCGCAGCCTCGCTGCAGGCCGAGATCAAACTCTCCAAGGTCTTCACGCCGCACATGGTGCTGCAGCGCGGGATATCGGTGCCGGTCTGGGGCACCGCATCGCCGGGAGAGAAGGTTAACGTTTCATTCGCAGGACAAACGAAAGCGACGACCGCCGATGACAAGGGTGCGTGGCGCGTAAATCTCGATCCTCTCACGGCGAACGCCGAGCCGCGCACTTTGAACATTGGCGACAAGAATATCGACGATGTGCTGGTCGGCGATGTCTGGATCGGCTCCGGTCAGTCGAACATGGACATGGCGGTGAGCGCTTACACCAAGGGCGATCCCGTGCTGGCTGCCGCCGCTGCGCAGTCTTACCCGAAGATTCGTCTTCTGCGAAAAGACGCCAATGCAGTCTGGCAGGAGGCGACGCCGCAGACGATCCCGCAGTTTTCCGCGCTGCTTTTCTCGTTCGGTTTTCCGCTGCAAAAGGAGATCGACGTGCCCCTTGGGCTCATGGTCGGCGCGGTGGGAGGCACACCGTCGGGTTTCTGGCTCAGCGAGGAGATGTATCGTAGTGATGCCGCATGCGCCGAGACCGTAAAGAAATTCGCCCTCACGTATGACTACGAAGGTCTAATCGCGAAATATAATGAGGCGAAGAAAAAATACGACGAGGAGTTCGCCGCCTGGAAACCTCTGGCTGAGGCAGCGAAAAAGGAGGGGAAGCCCGCCCCGCCGGGGCCTCGCGCGCCGCACCCAGTCGCCAAACCGGGCGAAACGAACAGTGGAAAAGTCGGCCAGCTTTTTGAGAACTTCATCCGTCCCTACGTGGGCTACGCCATCAAGGGTGTTCTCTGGGATCAAGGCGAGAGTCACACGAACATCGTCGGCGTGAATCAGGTCACGCTCATGGGCGCGTTGATCGGTGGCTGGCGCAAGGCGTGGGGACAGGGTGATTTCCCTTTTCTCTATGTGGAAAAACCCAGTGGCGGCGGATGCGCCTTCGATTACGCACAGCCGATGAACCGCCTCGCGGATAAATTCGCACCGCTGCCAAAAACCATTCCGGGGCCCCCGAATCTTGAATACTCCCACGCCACGTTCCAGAAGATTATGAAGTATCCCAACACGCACATGGTCATCAGCAGCGACCTCGGCAGCGGAATCCATCCGCCGAACAAATCCGGCTACGGCGCACGCGCCGTGCAGGTTGCGCTGGCGGCCGCCTACGGCAGGAAAAGCGAATATCTTGGCCCCTGTTACACAAGCAACACCATCAACGGGGAGAAGATGGCGCTTCAATTCACGCACACCGGCAAGGGGCTCGCGTTCAAGAACGGCGACGCTTTGCAGGGATTCATGATTGCCGGCGAAGACAGGAAATTCGTCTGGGCCGATGCTGTCATTGAAGGAGGCGCTGTGATCGTTTCCAGCAAAGTGGTGCCGAAGCCCGTGGCAGTGCGCTACGCATGGAGCGGGACATTCCAGTGGGCGAATCTTTTCAACCAAGACGGATTTCCGGCACAGCCATTCCGGACGGACGACTGGTGAAGCTGCGGCAGACGGACGATTTCACTCCCCAATCCGGCCGCGCGCGCTACGTTGCTGTTGCATGGTCCAAATCGGCAGACAAAACACGCTTCGCATTCTCCAGGAGACTCCGTCGGGTCTTTACCTTGATGGCGGTGAGCTTGGGGAAATCCTTCTGCCGGGAAAATATATTCCGCGCAGTGGTTTTCCAGGAGCTGAAGTTGAGGTGTTCGTCCATCGCGATTCGGAGGATCGTCTTGTTGCTACCACGGAGACACCGCTGGCGATGGTGGGTGATTTTGCCTGCTTGGAAGTGGTGAGCGTCCAGCCAGCCATCGGCGCTTTTCTCAACTGGGGACTGGGCAAAGATTTGCTGCTTCCGATCCGCGAGCAAAAGAATCGCGTCCGCGCGGGAGACCGCGTCGTGGTTTATGTCTATTTCGACACCAAGACTGAAAGAGTGGTGGCCAGTTCGCGCTTGAACCGGCATCTTGATCTGACAGTGGCGACTTACACCGAAGGACAGCCGGTGAATCTACTCATCGCCGGTGAATCACCCTTGGGATTCAATGCCATCGTTGAGAATGCTCACTCGGGACTACTCTTCCGCAACGAAACCGGCACTGCGCTGCGCATCGGTCAGCGATTAAAGGGCTATGTGCGCACCCTGCGACCCGACGGCAAAATTAATCTCGCTCTAGATCCCGCAGGTTACACGCGCATTGCGCCGCTATCGGAAGAGATCATCGAGAAACTCAAGGCGGCAGGTGGTCGTCTTGAGTTCCACGATAAAAGTTCGCCGGAGGAAATTCGCCGAGTATTCGGAGCCAGCAAAAAATCATTCAAGCAGGCAGTCGGCGCCCTGTTCAGCGAGCGACGCATCCGCCTGGAGCGGGATGGGATTGAGCTGGTCCAGTAAGGGTATCAGTGCACCTTGAGCAGCTCGACCTCGAAGATCAGCGCTTCATTTGGTCCGATGTCGCGACCAGCGCCGCGGCTGCCGTAAGCCAGTTTCGACGGGATGAAGAAACGATACTTCGCGCCTTCCTTCATCAACTGCACGCCCTCGGTCCAGCCGGCGATGACGCCATTCAAAGGAAACTCGATTGGTTCGCGCCGTGCGTAAGAGCTGTCGAACTCGGTGCCGTTGATCAGGGTGCCGGCGTAATGCACCAGCACGGTATCGGTGGCTTTCGGGCTTTTGCCGGTGCCTTCAGTAAGCACCAAATATTGCAGGCCGCTTGCGGTGGTGACGACGCCGGGCTTCGCGGCGTTTTCTTTGAGAAATTTTTCTCCTTTGGCGAGGGTGATGTCAGACATGGGCGGCGATGATAGACGCGGAATGCGGATCATCAAGGGCGAGTATCATGTGTTGGCGGATCATTTCCCCCTTTGACACCGTGCTGGTCTGCGCGAATGACTATCGCCTTCACAATATGATGATCGAAGGCGAAGTTTCAGTTCTGGACTATGGCTCGCAATACAGCCAGCTCATCGTCCGCCGCGTGCGCGAGCTTGGATTTGTCTCGCATCTTTATCCGCCTGCGCGGTTGGGAGAGCTGAACAAACCAGGTGCCATCATCCTCAGCGGTGGGCCGCGCAGCACCAGCGAGAAAGATGCGCCCGATGTTGATTTTGCGAAGCTGAACTCATTCAACGTGCCGGTGCTTGGCGTGTGCTACGGCATGCAACTGCTCAACATCAAACACGGCGGCACGGTGAAGCCCGGCGTCACGCGCGAGTATGGACCGGCGAAGCTCGTGGTCGCTCAGGACTGCGCGTTGTTCAAGGGTGTGTCGCACGAGTCGCAGGTGTGGATGAGCCACAGCGATACCTGCCAGGATCGTGGCGGCGAAACCAAGGTCATCGCGACCAATGAAGATGGCGTGCCCGTGGCGCTGCAATGGAGCCCCACTTGCTTCGGCATCCAATTCCACCCAGAGGTCACGCACTCGCACGAAGGCACTTCGATCCTGCGTAACTTCCTCACCAACACCGGCGCGAAGCTCGCGAAGTTCGACATCCAGGCCTTCAAGGCTCAAATGCTCGCGCAGATCAAACACGACGTGGGCGACCGCGAGGTGATTTGCGGCGTCAGCGGCGGTGTTGATTCCACGGTGCTTGCTGTCTTGCTTCAGCGCGCGGGTGTGAAAGTGCGCGCGATCTACATCGACAACGGTTTGATGCGTTTAAACGAGACCGCCGAAGTAAAGACCCAGTTTGAAGAAGTCGGCGTGCCTATCGAAGTTGTCGATGCCAGCAAGCGGTTCCTCGATGCGCTCAAGGGCGTGACTGATCCTGAGCAGAAGCGCAAGATCATCGGCACCATGTTTGTCGATGTCTTCTGGGGCGTCGCCGACAATGTGGAACTGCTTGCGCAGGGCACGCTTTACCCCGACGTGATCGAAAGCGCCACCAGCGGCAGCATCGCCAGCGTGATCAAGACGCATCACAATCGTGTGGATCGCATCATGGAACTCAAGGCGCAGGGCAAGGTGCTGGAACCGCTCGCGGAACTCTTCAAAGACGAAGTGCGCGCGCTCGGCCAAAGCCTCGGCATCCCGCATCACGCGCTGTGGCGCCATCCGTTCCCTGGTCCCGGCCTCGCCGTGCGCGTGCCTGGCGAGATCACCCAGGAGAAGCTCGCGATCTGTCGCGCCGCTGATGACATTTGGATCAAAGAACTCCGCCGCAGCGGGCAATACGAACGCGTGTGGCAGGCGTATGCCGCGCTGTTGCCCGTAAAAACCGTCGGCGTCAAAGGCGACGAACGCAGCTACGAAGCCGCGATCTCGCTGCGCGCCGTCGTCAGCGAGGACGCCATGACCGCTGACTGGGTGGAACTTCCGTATGAAGTGCTGCGCGCTGCTTCGAACAAGATTCTCAATTCGGTCAAGGGCATCAACCGCGTGCTCTACGATATATCCACGAAGCCGCCGGCGAGCATTGAGTGGGAGTAAAGCGGGTCGGCGGCCCCCAGACAACTTTTAATTGATTGCTGTCAGCGGAGGGTCGCCGACCCACGTTTGCATTGAATTGGAAAACAGTCCTTCCTCTTATTAGCAAGCACGGGTTTTGATCCAAAAAATGTGACCTCCATCTGAATAACACGCCGTGAACTACGTCTGCTGTTGGTGAAGGCCACAGGATTTTAACAGAAACCCCACCA
>JAIOQF010000129.1 GCA_021413535.1 Verrucomicrobiota bacterium | reverse complement strand
GAGATTGCGTGCGCTCGGACAGATGGCGAGCGGCATTGCGCACGACTTCAACAATGCGCTCACCCCGGTGCTCGGCTTTACGGAACTGCTCCTCGTCAGCCCCGGCATTCTCGACGACAAGAAGAAGGCCGTGGGCTACTTGGAAATCATTCGCACGGCGGCGGCTGATGCGGCAGATATTGTCACGCGTCTGCGTGAGTGCCACCGGCAGAATGAGCGCAGCGACGTGTTCGTGCCCGTTGATCTCAAAAAGGTTGTCAGCCAGAGCATTCTGTTGACGCAGCCGAAATGGAAGGATCAGGCGCAGGCGAATGGTGTCAGTATCCACGTTCGCGAGCAACTGGAGGACGTGCCAGCCGTGGCCGGCGAGGAATCCGGAGTGCGCGAGATACTTACGAACCTGATCTTTAACGCAGTGGATGCCATGCCCAACGGCGGCATCCTCACGCTTCGCACCCACAGCGACGGCGAAGGCGCCTGCTTCGAGGTTTCCGACACAGGCACCGGGATGAGTGAGGAGGTTCGTGCGCGATGCCTTGAGCCATTCTTTTCAACCAAGGCCGAACGAGGCACCGGGCTGGGGCTTGCAATGGTGTTCGGCATCGTGCAGCGACACAAAGGGAAGATCGACATTCAATCGGAGCTGGGGAAGGGGACCACATTTATTGTGAGCCTGCCCCGATACGCCGGTGATGCGATGCATGACAAGACTCAGAATGAAATGGCGGCAAACCGGCCATTGAACATTCTGGTCGTCGATGATGAACCCCAGATTTGCGATGTGATCTCCGCCTATCTCGGCGTTGACGGACACCACGTTGAGACTGCAAGCGGCGGCATGAGCGGGCTCCAGCGTTTTCTCGACGGGAGGTTTGACCTCGTAATCACGGACCAGGCAATGCCGGGAATGAGCGGGGATCAGATGGCCGTCGCAATCAAACAGTTCTCGCCGGAAATCCCGGTTATTTTGCTGAGCGGCTTCAATTCACCCGGCGTAAATGAACCGCTTCCGGGCATAAGCGCCATGGCCTGCAAGCCCATTACCATGTTTACCCTCCGCGAGACAATCAACAAAGTGGTGCAATCCGCCGCATGAAACACTGCCTCCGCTATTTCCTTTTTGCCGCGTTCGTATTCCAGCTCGCATCAGGCGCTGCGCGGGCGGCGGACGATTTTCTGGATGAAATCGACAACCGGCTGAATCTTCATCTGCTAGACAACAATGTGAGCGTGCGGCTGAGCGGCCTCATTGATATCGAGGGGTACTATATCCAGCAGCCCGCGCCCGGACTTATACTGACCGCCCGCGACTATCTGGTGAATCCGCGTCTCACCATGAATCTCGACGTGCAGATCGGGAAACATTTCTATTTTTTTGCACAGGCGCGAGTGGACCGCGGATTCGATCCGGCGGATCTCGATGCGGAGGCACGGCTCGACCAGTATGCGCTTCGATTCACTCCATGGGATGACGGGCGCTTCAATGTGCAGGTGGGAAAATTTGCGACGGTCGTAGGCATGTGGTCGCACCGGCATGACTCTTGGGCGAATCCGTTCATCAGCGCGCCACTGCCTTACGAAAATGTGACCGCCGTTTACGCCGGGGAAGCCCCCGCGTCGAAGAAGGATTTTCTGGGCGGGTTGGATGAGGCCAAATATGATTATAACCCAATCATCTGGGGCCCCAGTTACACAAGCGGTGTCGCCATTTCGGGACATTTTGGAAAACTCGATTACGCGGCTGAGATGAAGAACGCGTCCATTTCTTCGAGTCCTGAAGTCTGGGATGCCACTGAACTTGGAATCTCGCATCCAACCTACAGCGGTCGCAGTGGATGGCGGCCGCGTGAGGAGTGGAATATCGGCATCTCGGCGAGCGGTGGCCCCTATCTGACACCGGAGGCTGCGGTGACGTTGCCGCGAGGCAGGGATATCGGCGACTACGACCAGTACACGCTTGCCCAGGATGTCAGCTACGAGTGGCATCACCTGCAAATCTGGGCGGAATTTTTCGAGTCACGCTTTCAAGTCCCGCGCGTCGGCAATGCCGATGTCTTTGCCTATTTCATCGAGGCAAAATACAAGTTCACTCCGCAGTTCTTCGGCGGGCTCCGCTGGAACCAGCAGCTTTTCGGAAGTGTGTCCGACGGCGAGGGTGGGGAAGCCCGGTGGGGGAGTGACATCTGGCGCATTGATGCCG
>JAIOQF010000080.1 GCA_021413535.1 Verrucomicrobiota bacterium | reverse complement strand
TTCTTCAGGGTGCTGTTGACTTTGTCCATCATGCTGGGGCCTTTTTGCGCGGTGATCACGGCACCCCCTTGAGGCGGTGGTGGCGTCACGACTTTATTCAGCGGCTTCCAACTGCCGGTGGAAGGATCAAATTCACCCTGAGTAACGGGCGTGGTGGCGACGGTGTTTTTCGTGCCCCCACACGCGGCGAGCAAGACGGTGGCGCAGACGACCATGACGGAGGTAGAAATGGATTTCATGATAACCGGATGCTAGCGCAGGTTGCGCCCGGCACAAGCCTTCATCACGGCGTGAAACCCGCGAGTTGACGCATCGCCTTGCCAATTTCCACGCTGGCCGCAGGCACGACATCGTTGTGCCCGCTGTCCGGCACGACCGTGAGTCGCACCGTCTGCGGGAACATGGCCGCCAGTTTTTGACTCATGGTAACGCGGATAGAATCGTCATCCTGACCATGGAAGATGCGCACTTGCGCACCACGCGGCGCGATCGCAGTCAGGCGCGCGATGTTGTCGAAGCGATGGCGATTGAGATAACACAGCGGCCAGCCAAGAACTCGTTTAGCCATGTCGGTCATCGTGGTGAAGGGCGCGCAGATAACGCCGCTTTTAAGCTGGAACCGATCCATGGCGATGAGCCCGGCGGCGCAGCCCAGCGAGTGGCCGAAGATGCCGCTCCGCGCGCGAAATTGCGCATCGCTCCAGTGCAGATCACCTTGCAGTTTACTGGTGAGCGCGACGATGCTCTCCTCGATTCGATCTGGATTCGGACTGCCTTCGCACAAGCCGTAGCCGGGATAATCCATAAATAGATAACCGAATCGCGCGTCCCAGCCTGCTGCCTCGGATGAGTAATCCATCGCGCGCGCGCCATTGCCACCGAACACCAGCCAGAGAAACTCCGGCGGCTGCGACGGAGCTTGGCGTGACGGCAAGTAAAATGCGACCTGCCGACCCTGCGAAGTGGTGACTTCGATCCGCTTCCCGCCCAGCTTGCTGATACTCTCCAATTCCGCATTGCCATAAGGCCTCGGGTAGTAGATGAGCTTCGACTGGCAGGATACGAGGAAGATCACGATGGAAAGTGCGGCCCACATCAAGCAGCGCAACAGCATCTGGATGAATTTTTTCATGGACGCTTCTTACACGAGTGCCGCAGAACATCCAGTCCTGCGGCGCTGGGAGTTTTGACGCGCGGTGCTTTCGCCAATAGAGTTCCCCATGGCCGGATGGTTTCGTCAGATTATTCTTATCGCCTGCTTCATGGCAGTGGTGCCGTTGCGCGCGAAAGAATCGACGCTGGACGATCTGCTCTCCGTGCAACGGCCCCGAGGGACTGGTGCTCACGGCGGCTCATGTCACGGATTTACCTGGTAAAAAAGTAAAGGTCATTCTCCCAAGCGGCAAAACAGTGGAAGCGGAATCACTGGGACTCGACTCCACCACGGACGCCGCGATGCTGCAGCTTCCCGCGCCGGCGAAAGCCTGGCCATTCATCAATATTAATCGCGAAGTGCGTGAGTTGAAACTTGGCGACTGGTGCTTTGCCCTGGGTCATCCGGGTGGCTGGGACAAGGCGCGCGGTTCAGTTTTGCGTGTGGGAAAGCTGGTGAAAATTTCTGCCAACATGTTGCAAAGCGACTGCGTGCTGATGGGCGGCGACAGCGGCGGTGCGCTCTTCAATCTCGCCGGCGAGGTCATCGGCATTAACAGTCAGATCTGGCGCGGGCGCGAGCAGAACCTGCACGTCAGCATGGCACCCTTTCTCCGTTCGTGGGAATCGATGAAAAAAGGAGAGGTGGTCAGCACTTGGAATCTGGGCAGCGGCGCCTGGATCGGGCTCAGCACCCAGGGATCCGATGACGGACTCATCGTGCAGGCGGTGGCGCCGGATTCGCCGGCAATGAAGGCGGGACTGAAAGATGGCGAGACGATCATCAGCTTGAACAATCAAAGGCTGGCCGCGCCCGCTGAGTTTTCCGAAGCCATTCATGCGCGTGCTGCGGGCGAGATTGTAACACTGAAAGTGCGAAATGCGAAGGGGGAGCGCATGGTGGAAGTGAAGCTGGCGAAGCGACCGAAGGAGTGATGGAAATATGTTATGAATAAATACTTCGTAAATATTGGGTGGCTCTGCTGCGCGATGACAGCGTGGTTTTTCGGAACCACGGTTCCGCTGTTTGCCAATGGCTTTCTCGATGACGATCAGCGCACCAATGGCAAGGAGACGCTTGGCGCACTCGCCGGCTTGCAATCAAAAGCAGCGGCAACGTCGGTCAGCGTCGGTTCGGAGCGCGATAAAAAAATGCTGACGGGTGCGATCCTCTCGGCTGATGGTTACATTCTGACGAAGGCGACCGAGACAATGTCCATGAAACCGCTGCGCGTTTGGTTCACCGATGGTTCCGTGGAAGATGCGCGTCTCGTGAAACGCAACGATAAGCTCGATCTGGCACTGCTCAAGATTGAGCGCACCAGTCTCTCAAGTGTTACCTGGGGCGAGTCGCTCTCGCTGCGTCCCGCGCAGTGGCTCTGGGCGCTGAGTGATCACGGAGCTAAAATGCGCCTGGGCGTCATGAGCGCCAACCGGCGTGCCATTGCCAATTCCGGCGCGGTCATGGGCGTCCGATTTGCCCGGAGCGACAAGGGTGACGTGGGTGTGCAGATTGAAGAGGTCGCCACGGGTGGCCCAGCAGAGCAGGCAGGCTTGCTCGCGGACGATGTGATCATGGAATTGAACAGCCAGAAGGTGAATGAGCCCGGCGCGGTCAGGCGCGTCGTCGGCGTGCTCCAGCCTGGCGACCTGGTGAAAGTGAAATACAAGCGGGGCGGGAAGGACGGCGAATGCGAGGTCAAGCTGGCCAGCAAAAACCGCGTGATGATGAATTGGGGTGGAGAGGACTTCGGCAATCACGGAACTTCGAGCCGCACTGATAATTATTCCGAGATCATCCAGCATGACCTGCCGCTCGATCCATCAGACATGGGCGGAGTGGTCTACAATGTTCAGGGTCAAGCGGTCGCGCTCAACATCGCCCGGGTGGATCGGGTGACAAACTACGCACTTCCAGTGGAACTTTTTCTTCCCGAGGTGCTCAAGTGGATGCAAGAGGATCGGGAGAAGAAGTAGTGCAATTTAATTTTAGAACCCATGATTCAAGACACGCTCGAACACTCGGCCCGTTACGAAGTTCTTAATTCGCATTTTTCGAAGGCCTTTGAATTTCTGCGTGCGGTGGACAGCACTCAAGCGCTGGGCCGACATGTGATTGATGGCGATAATGTTTTTGCGCTGGTGGAAAAATATACCACCAAGCCCAAGGCCGAGGCGCTCTTTGAGGCGCATCGCAAATATATTGACGTGCAATACGTCTATCGTGGACGCGAGACTATTCTCTGGGCTCCACTGGTCACGATGGAGGAATCAACGCGGGCTTATGACGCCATCAAGGATGCGGCAAAGTGGAAGCTGGTTCCCGATCTGACGGAGCTGCATCTGAGCGCCGGTCACTTGGCGATTTTATTCCCCGAGGATGCCCATGCGCCCGGAGTGGAATGGGAGAAAGCTGAAGAAGTGTTCAAGGTGGTCGTCAAAGTCGCAGTGTCCGGTTGACCTCAGGACAAGCGATCGGCGCGCCATGATGGAACTTCGCCCCTGCTTTCATTGCGCAAACCGCGTAACGAAAAAGCTCATGGTGCGCGGGGAGGGGATCGAACCCCCGATTATATCTACTGGCGTGCAAAATCGTCCTTTACGGTAAATTGCCTACGCAATAAACATCATTGGATTTGCTCAAACATCACCAGATGCTAGCATATTGTTAGCAATCACCTCCAAATGGCCTCACTAGTCAAACGAGAAGGAAAATCACGGTTTTTCTATGCCTGTTACCGTGTTCCAATCACCAGGAACAACGGTGAGCAGGGGTGGAAGCAAATTATGCGCTGCACCAAGCAGGAGGATCGAGGAAAAGCACTGAGGGTGGCACTACAACTCGAAGATGAAGCTTTACGTGAAGTCGGCGCGAACGAGGGGAGTAGTAAGATGATCATGTCCCTTCTTCGGGAAGCAGGTGAAAAAGCTGCTCAAAAGCGTCTAACACTTGAACTGGGACGTGAGTTCTTGCGCCGACTTATTGAACTGTCCACAGGAGAGCATCTCCGAGTCTGGAGTATTAGGGATTGGCTTAACGAGTGGTTGACGCAGAAGACCAAGAATGCAAAGCCAGCGACACAAGCGAGATACCAACACAGCATCAGCGCATTTTTGACACATATAGGCGAGACAGCTGATATGCCGATCGAACACCTCAACGTGCAACATCTTCGCGAATTTCGTGACAAGCTGCATGATGAAGGGCGTGCAGCAAAGACCGCAAACGGATATACAAAAGACGTAGGCATGGCACTGCATGCAGCCGTCAAGCAGCGTATTCTACAATACTCACCAGCCAGCAACCTCGAAGCATTGCCTGAGGACGATAGTGTTCAGCGAGAACCCTTCAGTCTGGATGAGGTGAAAAAGCTTGTGAAGGCAGCCTCCTCCCAGGACTGGAAAGGAGTGATTCTTCTTGGTGCTTTTGGCGGGCTTAGAATCGGTGACGCTGCCACAATTAAAGTGGACAGCGTGGATCAAAAAAACCACATAATTTCCTTAAAACGCACACCCTTTCAAAAGAACCAGGGTCTCCGTGCTTCCCAACACTCTGTAATATGACCGTTGGCGGGCACTGGGGGTTGTCGACTACTTTTGCTGGAATCATGGGAAAGGCCGGAGTCGTGCGGGGAGAAGGACGCATCCACGAGAAGGGTAAAGCTGGACGATCCGTTTATTCTCGATCCTTCCATTCACTTCGTCACACGTTCAACTCATGGATGCTCAATGTCGGTGTATCACAGGAGACACGCCAGCAGCTTGTTGGACACGCTGACAAGGAGACCAACACGAGATATTCTCACCACCAACTTGATACCCTCCGTGCTGCCGTTGACGCCGTGCCTGGGTTTACCAAAAAGAGGAAGAAGAAGAAGAAGAGAAGCAGAAAGGGCTGAAGGCACCGGTTTAATATCAGCAACCCCATTGACAGTTCTATAAAGGTGGAGATTTTTCCATCAATCTGCAGTCGTGCCATGCAACAAAAAAAATCACGTCAAAAAAAATCGAAGCCACTACACACTGGCTCCAAAGACAGCAATAAATCATCCGATACTGGATTTCCTGTTGGAGATGGCGGTGATAACGCGAACACTCCAACCGATATTTTTGAGCAAATCTGTAGTTCTCGTGAGACACTTATGCGGGAACTTTCCTTCCTGATCAAAAAGGCCAGCAATGAAAGCCATCTTGAACCTTACGATATCCAACAGGAAACCCTCCAATTTCTTGTCGACATTGGCAACACCGTAAGTTCGACCGTGAATGAAGTTGCGGAAGCATTCCCGGAAAAAGCAAGAATGGTAGCATCACAGATCAAAACGTGGCCATACCAAATTTCCCATACGCCAGATATTGCAAAACCGATTAGAGCCTTGTTAAAAAATCTCCAGCTCGCTACCGGCACAGAATTTCCCTACGATATCATCAGAGCCGCCAAGAGAACAGGCTCTATGGCGAAAACTGTCGCGATGAAGCTTGTCACGATCATGTATCTCTATCGCGTATACGACTGGAGCAACATTGTAAAGCCTCACTTTATTGAGAATGCAATATCATTTCGTGTTCGTCAATTGAACAATGAAATAGACGATGCGCGTAAATGGCGACCAGATCCATATAATGACCTACTCAAGGCAATTGATGATCTCAGAGATTTTCTAAAAATCCAGGAACCGGGACTCACTGAACCCGGAATACTCATCAGATTGAAAGAACTCTCTTTGCGCCTCCCGAGATTTGACCAGACACAAGCGGATACCTATGAACGCAATCTGCTTCTAATGATTGAAGATTTGAAATCTCGCAACCCATCAGGTAAACCAGTTGATGTTCATCAATTAGGTTTTCTACCTGGACTCAGTTGTGTGGAACTGTGGCAAGATTCCGCACTCAATGGACTCAGTTCTGTGGAAATGTGGCAAGATTCCGCACTTGATTTACTCGATCATTTTACTGGAAATGAGCCAGAAAAGAATGCCGTGCTATTGGGCGGAGTGGGTAGGAGCAAAGAAAAATCGAACATAAGGACGGGAATGCGTGGTGAAATTAAGCAGGCGATAGCTCACTTGGTTCGGAAATCGAACTAGTTCCATTGTAAGCGACACGCGCAGTGCCATTGATTGGAACTCGTCAGAGAAGTTAGAGTTGATAATCTCTGACATCTATGATGGAGCAACGAAGTTTACTGAGGCAGGATGTCAAAGGCCGGGTGCAGACACCTGCGGCACGACGTGAGGAACTGCTCGATGAGTTTGATCGCGGAGGTCTGAGCGGAGGGAAGTTTGCCGCGTTGGTGGGTGTAAAGTATTCGACCTTTGCTTCCTGGGTGGCAAAACGCAAACGAGCCCGTGCTGGGAAGCCCGGCGCGAAGAACACGCTCAGAGTCGGGGCGCTGCGACTGGTGGAAGCGATGATGCCTGCTGGCTGCGAGGTTCACGCGACATCTCGCGCGGAAGCATTAAGCGTTCATCTGAGCGGGGGTGTGCGCCTGGAGATCACTCACCAGAGTCAGGCCAAACTCGCGGCGGCGTTGCTCAAGGCTTTGGAAACGGCCCGCCCATGCTAAGTTTTACCGGCAACCTGAAGGTGTTCCTGGCGCTGGAGCTCTGCGATCTGCGCAAAGGCTTTAACGGGCTGCAGAGCGTGGTGAGCGAGACTTTGCATGAAGATCTGCGCAGCGGTGCGCTCTTTGTGTTTTGCAACAAGAGGCGCACGCGGCTCAAAGTGCTCTACTGGGATGGGACGGGGCTGTGGCTGCTGATGAAGCGCCTGGAAAAGGGAACCTTCAGCTGGCCGCGCGATGTGGAAAAGGGCGTGACCAAGCTGCAGTTGGTGCCGGAGGCTTATGCGATGCTGACCGATGGCGTTGATCTGCGTGGAGCGAAGATGCGACCGTGGTATGATCGGGCTTGAGAGGCGCGAAGATTTTTGCTTCCTCGACAAATTAAATCTGTACTTTGCATCGGAGAATTGATAAAAAAGCGTCGATGATGACGCCGCGCGAAGCCGAACTGCTGCAACAACTTCGTCAGAAGGACGAGGAGAACGCGCGGCTGCGGGAACAACTCCAGCTCATGAAGCAGACGACCGGCCTGCTGGAGCAAAAGATCGACTTGCTGGTGCGGCGCATCTTCGGAGCCAAGAGCGAGAAGCTCAATCCCGCACAGTTGGAGCTGCTCATGTTGCAGGATGAGGCGGGAAAAGAACCCGCCTCCCCGGAGACTCCCGCCGGCGCGGGTGACTCCTGGGAGGCCGAGCCCAAGAGATCAGCGCCACGCAGAGGCAAGGAGCGTGCGCTGCGTCTGCCGGAAAATCTTCCCGTGATCGATCAAGTGATTGATCCGGAACCGGTGAAAGCCGACCCGCAGGCCTGGCGCCACATCGGGGAGGAAGTCAGCGAGCAGCTCGACTACGAACCAGCGCGGTTCTTCCGCCGCCGGCTCATTCGCAGAAAATATGTGAAGCGCAGCGAAGGTTATCTCGCGCCCATCATCGCTGCGCTGCCACCCTCGTTGCTGGAACGCTGCATCGCCGCGCCGGGGTTGCTGGCGCACATCGTCATCAGCAAATACTGCGATCATCTTCCGCTCTATCGTCAGGAGCAGATCTTTGCCCAGCGCCACGATGTGCATCTGCCGCGCCAGACGATGGTGCGCTGGATGGAACTGGTCGCCGGATGGCTGTTGCCCATCTGGCAGCAGATGCGAACCGGAGTCATGGCGGGTGGCTACGTGCAGGTGGACGAGACCCCGGTTGATTACCTGTGTCCTGGTCACGGCCAGACCAAACAGGGTTATCTGTGGACCTGCAGCAAGCCGGGAGGCGATGTCATTTTCGAGTGGCACACCAGCCGTGCCGGAGCGTGCCTGGACAACATCATCCCCGTGGAGTTCCGCGGCACGCTGCAATGCGATGCCTACAGCGGCTACCGTGCGTATGCCAAAGGCTGCGCCGGACGCATCACGCTGGCAGGATGCTGGGCGCATGCCCGCAGGAAGTTCCACGAAGCCAGGGAACAGTCACCGCGCCAGGCCGGATGGCTCCTGCGCCAGATCGGACATCTTTACCGCATCGAAGCCGGGCTGCGCGATCTGCATGCCAGTCCTCGCCTGCGGGATGCCACACGCGCCAGCGAGAGCCGCATCATTTACGAGCGCATTCACAAGGCCTTGCTCCGGCTCCAGGCGAGCAAGCGCCATCTGCCCCAGAGTCTGATGGGCAGGGCCATCAGCTACACGCTCAACAACTGGCCCATGCTCGGAGTGTATTTGCAGGACGGCCGCGTGGAGATCGACAACAATCTTGTGGAGAATGCCATCCGTCCCACCGCCATCGGCAAGAAAAACTGGCTGTTCATCGGGGATGCCGGGGCCGGCCAGCGCAGCGCCATCATCTACTCCATCATCGAGAGCTGCCGGCGCCGCGGCATCGATCCGCACGCTTACTTGCGCGACGTGCTCACGCGGCTGCCTCACATGACCAACTGGCAGATCAAGGACATCACGCCCGAAGCCTGGGCCAAGTCCCACTCGCACGAAGCTCTGAAGGCCGCAGCGTAGATGTCAGAGATCTCCATCTCTGGCATCTCTGGTTCCAATCGGTCGAAATGCGACTTGTCAATTGGTGCTCGGCACACCGCTTAC
>JAIOQF010000123.1 GCA_021413535.1 Verrucomicrobiota bacterium | reverse complement strand
GGCCGCTGCTGGATGAACGCCAGACAGGCACGAACATCGCCTCCGCCGTGGTTCAGGCGATCGAATATGCACCAGGACTGGAGACGCAGGAGCGCGAGCAGTTGCGCGCTTTCTTCAATGTGCCTCGCGATGAAATGGCGGAGATTCCCGATGAACCGGGCCATGTGCGCTTGCGCGCCATCGAAGAGTTGGCGCACCTCGGCGGCGTGGTTCCAGATTCGCCTGCCCTCTCGGAAATAGAGCAAGCCTGGTGGTTTTTCCATACGGGCGCAGGCGAGAATTTTCGCGCGTTGATCGCGCCACGTTTCGCAGCAGCAACTGCGGATTCGCAGGACTCCATGGAAGCGGGATTTTTATTTGTCTGGCTCGCCGTGCGTTCACACGGCATGAGTGACGTGATCAACTGGGTTCGAAAGGATGGTTTGTCGGATGAGCGGCGCCGGATGCGGAGCAACTTGCTGATTACAGCAGTGAATGTGCTGGCAGAAAGCGGCGGATTTGAATTCACCAAGATTGATCTGGAGTCGCTCGGGGCTTCGAATTTGTTGCACAGCTCGGAGCTAATCGAGATCGCACGCAAGTTAGAAAGTCGTGGCAAGCATGACGACGCTCTGGTTCTGGGAGACGCGGCGCTGCGACAAATGACACAACCGGGCGCGGCGCTGCTGCATTCCCTTTCAGTTATCGCCGCATCAGCCGGACGCGTGGAGGATCAGCGGCGTTATCTTGAAGAACTTTGGCGTTTGCCGTTGGAGTCTGCCACGGCCAGAGGATTCTCCAGCGTGCAACCGGGCGGCCTGCGACATGATCCCGAACAGGATTTGCTGTGGTATTACGAACGACTGGGTCAATCAGTGGAAGCCGCGCCGCCCCAGCCAGCGGATGCATTTTGCACGGGACTGGAAGGACTGCTGCGACTGGCGCGCACACCGGCTGAGCGCGGTAACTTGTTGGCGGAATCCTGGCGTCGTCTGCAACAACTCGCGCCTTCAGGCCAGAATACATTGCGGCAAGCCCTCGTGCTCGGGCTCGCTGGCGCAGAAGAAGCCGGCGCGACTCGTCTGACGGAATATTTTCAAGGCGGATTTGTCACGGCGCGCTCTTATCTGGAACCGATGATCGGACGGCTGCCAATAGGAATGCGCGCCCCAGGACCACGCATTGATGAAGTGAATCACATGCGCGGCTACTGGGATGAGTTGCGCGAATGGGGCGCGGCACTGGCCCAGGACGGGCTGACCGGAATGATGAATGCTGCAGACGCCAGCATCATGAAACTCCACGGCGGCGTGCCCTTGGGGCCACGAACGAACATTGAATTCAACTCCTGGCGGGTGCACACGCTCCTGCGCCGCTTGCGTGAGGTTGATTTCCCAGAACGCCAGCGAATGATCCGTGAATATCTCAACGCCGACGACTCGGTGGACACGCTGGTCGATCTCGGCAATCAGCTCGAAGCTCAAGGTTATGTCAGGGAGTGCATCGACATCTATCAGCGTCTACCGACACGCGCGCCATCGAACGGCGAATATGCCATCAACTTCATGCGCGTCTGCGAAGTCTCATGGGATGTCGCGCCCGCGCTGCCCTATCTCGAACACATCTTCGATCCCAACTTGGATCCAGTCTTCAAACCGCTCACGATTAATTACGAGGAGATGCGCGAGAAACACGCAAAGATTCTCGCACTGATGCACGACGAGAACACACTGCGTCATCTGGCATTCCGCGACGGGCCGACGGTCAAGCTGGGCCGCATTCCGGAGCAGGTCCCTTATCTCAAAGAATTCGCACTGCTGCTGGAGCGCAAGAATGACACCGCTGGTGCCTTGGCTGCCTGGGAACAACTCTCCATCCACTGGCCGGAGGATGAGATCGCTGCATTGCATCGCGCGCGGTTTCTCGCGGCTCAAGGCAATCGCGAACGCGCGCTCGAGGCGCTGAAAAAAATGCCCACGCCACTTTTCTGGAATGAAACAGCGCGCCAGGGACTGGAGTTGCGCGCACAACTGGTGGCGGAAACAGGACGCTGGGATGAGATGCGCGAACTCATTAATCTCGTGACCACCAGTTCCGTGCCCGGCGGCGGCACCATCGCGCTCCGACCGGTTCATGCGGGTCTGGTCATCGCGCTTTCGCGAGTTCTGTCCAAACATCAGCGCGACACGGATGCGCAAAGTCTTCTGGTGCGCGGCGAGCGTTCTGTAAAAGACGACAACGAGCGCTTCCGGTTGCGGCTGGAGCAACTTAAACTCGCATCAATCGAGCCCTCATGGGATCCGCGACGGAATGCGGCGCGCATTGCTGCCGTGCTGCGTCTTGAGACTGACAATGAAACAGCGTTGAAGGAATTGCGCGACTGGGTTTCGCATGAAACGTCTGCTGGTCGCGCCGAAAGCTGGCTGACCCTTCTCAATGAAAGTCCACCCTGCACCCATGTGACCTTGGCGATCGCAGCGTTGGGACGCGCCAGCGAGGCGCTGGAAATACATTTTTCGAAAGAGAAACTGCCATCGGGCCCCGCATTGCGGCTCGCAGCGGAGACGCTGCTGGAGCGTGGACAACCCTCACTGGCGCTGCGCCTCGTCGATCCTTTGTCCCCTCTCGCCGTTCGGGCGTTGGGTGCGCTGAATGACGAAACTGGACTGCGTGAGATCTTCGCCCATGTGGCGCGGATGAACTTTCCCGGAGGTCGGGAGAGCGTGGAATATGCTGAAGCATTCGCAGCCTGCGGCCGGCGAGCATTAGCGCAGGAAGTTTACGCACTGGCCTTGGAACGACTACACGCCACGGCCCAGACGCTTCCTGATCTCGTGAAATCCTATGCGAAATTTCTCATCGCGCAGCGCCGCTTTGAAGAGGCGGAGACGATGCTGTTGCGAGAGCATCAGGGCCTGACTCTGGGGCTACCGGAAATACTGGTGGAACTTTATCGAGGCTGGAACAGGCTTGACCGGCTGGAGCTGGAACTAAATAAATTTCATCTCCCCAGCGGCGTAACCGAGGAAGTGAAATACCTCGTCGCGCAGGATTCGAAGAAACAAAAATGACCGCGCCACTGACATCGCCCAAGGAGATTAAGAGACCCATGACGCGAGGCTTGTTGTCCGCGACAGGCGCGATCATGATCATCTTTCTGGCGGCTTGTTCATCGTCAAAGAAGCCGAAGCGCAGTGAGTTCGGCCCGACCTACAACGAGCGATTGAGCACAGCTGAGAAGGCCATGAAAAACAGCAACTCCGCAGTTCGCAGTTCGTTCGAAAGGCAGATTCCAAAGAGCACAGCCGACAAGTCCTACACAGCCTCCACTTACCATGCCAAGTATGCGTCTGGCCTGAAAAAATTCTCCAACTCCGACAGCACTTATCAATCGAAGGATTTTTCGGAAGCTGGGAAAAAGAACTCGATTGATCATAAGAATGCTCGCGAAATGGAGGCGCAGAACAAACTGGCCTCACGCTTGTTCCGCACCCCGGACAGCCGCTTCGACACCAAGACCAGTCCCGATGACAAGAAGGCGTTCAACCAGAGCGATGGAACATTTAAGACTGGCGAAAACCAGATTGGCACAAAGGAGATGGAGAAGAACACCAAGCCAGTGATCCTGGGGCCGGAAAAACCGACTTATTCCGAGGATGATGTGAAGCGCTTGCTCAACAAGGGCTGAATCCACATCGCTACCGATGACAAGTGTGTCACCGTAAAACAGGGCAAACGCAGAAACGACCTTTACAGCATCCTCTGCATCCACACCACATCGAGCCAGCGACCGTCCTTGAACCCGACCTCCTTGAGATGGGACACTTTCACAAAGCCAAATTTCTCGTGCAACGCGATACTCGCGGCCTGCGAGGAGTCGATCCCGCCCAGAACCGTGTGATGGCCAAGTTCCTTCGCGCGCCGGAGCAGTTCCTTGAGGAAGGACCCGCCCAATCCGCGGCCGCAATGATCGTGATGAAGATAGATCGAATCTTCCACTGAATGATCATAAGCCTGCCGGAGATGAAACCGGCTGAGCGACCCCCAGCCAATGACCGTCCCGTCCAGTTCCGCAACGATTACCGGATGTTTTTCTCCATGCGCGTCGAACCACGCCATGCGTTCCTGCTCCGTGGTTGGCACGGTCTGATAGGTGCAATTGGAGTGGAGCACATAGTGATTGTAGATCGCGTTGATCGCCGGCAGATCAGCGCGCGCGGCAGAACGCAGGCACGGCTCAGTCATCACGGCAGCCGGGGTTTGATTGTGAATCTTTCATCGCATTTATACTTACCCGTTCACGTCACCGTGCCAAGAAATTCTTGCGAGCCCAGCGTTGTGCCTGCACGTTCCGCCGGTCACCCATGATCCACGGCTAACAATGAATTCCTCTTTCCGCATGCACCGCTTCTCCGCATCTTCCCTCGCAACCCGTCTGACCATCGTGTTCCTCGGATGGATCACAATTTCCGGACTCGCCTCAGCGGACAACTCGCCGGAGACAAGCGTCACGGAATCGAAGCGCTTCAATTCCAAGTGCCTCGAATTGCAGATCGGTGATGTAAAGGGATTCGTCGTCCAGCCCACGGCGCCTGCTGCTGACGGCTCCAAACCGTGGGTCTGGTATGCGCCGACCTTGGGGAAATATCCAGGAGCCAGAATGGACTGGCTGTTCTCGCGCTTGCTGAAACAGGGTTATTACATTTGCGGAACAAGTGTAGGCGACTCCTTCGGCAGTCCGCAGAGCCGGGCGATCTACAGCAAATTCTACGCCCATGTAGTCAAGGAATACGGCCTCTCACCCAAGGTAAATCTGCTGCCGCAGAGCCGCGGTGGCCTGATGTGGTATAACTGGGCGGTGGAGAACCCGGAGAAGGTGGCCTGCATCGGCGGGATCTATCCCGTCTGCGATTTAACCAGCTACCCTGGGCTGGCTGCCACCGCCAAGGCCTATGGCATGACCGACGCGGATCTGACCGCCCAGCTTGCACAGCATAATCCTATCGAACGCCTGGCGCCGTTGGCGAAAGCAAAAGTGCCCATCATGCATTTGCATGGCGACAATGACAAAGTGGTGCCACTGGAAAAAAACAGCGGCGAACTGATCAAACGTTATCAGGCGCTGAATGGTCCCGGCGAACTCGTCGTGATCCCAGACAAAGGACATGTGGAGATACCTGAGTTCTTTGAATCCGAAAAACTATTGGAATTCTTTCTCCAGCATGGGAAGGGCAGTCCACCGTCAGGAAAGTAATACCATTGAAAACCGCAAATCACATGAAACTCCAGCCACTCCACACCCTCCTCGCCATCCTCGTGTCCACCAGCCTGCTGGTGCAGGCCGAAATCCCCGTGAAATCCGGCGATAAAGTAGCCTTCCTCGGCGACTCCATCACTGCAGCTGGCAATGGCGGCCCTGGCGGCTATTGCCAGCTCATCGGCAGTGCTCTGGCTGCCAATGGGGTGAAAATCGAAATCATCGGCGCAGGCATCAGCGGTCACAAATCCAATCAGATGCTGGAACGTCTGGAGCGTGATGTGTTGAGCAAAAAACCACAATGGATGACCCTGAGCTGCGGCGTCAATGACGTCTGGCATGGTGACAAGGGCGTGCCCCTGGAGGACTACAAGAAAAACATCACCAGCATCGTGGACAAGGCCCATGCCGCAGGCATCAAGGTCGTCATCCTCACTTCCACCATGATCACCGAGGATCAGGCCAATCCCAACAATCAAAAACTTGCCACTTACAACGATTTCCTCCGCAGCCTGGCGACTGAGAAAAAATGCCTGTTGGCTGATCTCAATGCGGACATGCAAGCCGCACTGGCCGAGGCGACCAAGACACAGCCGAAACCCGCTGGAAAAAATATTCTCACCACGGACGGAGTTCACATGGCCTTCCCTGGCAACGTGATGATGGCCATAGGCGTGCTCAAGGGATTCGGCCTCAATGCCGCCGAGCTCACCAAAGCCAAGGAGGCTTGGCTTGATATTCCAAACACGAACCCGGTGAAAGTCCAGGCCAGCCTCACCCAGCGCCAGGCTCAACAGCTGGAAAAAGTCGCCGCCGCCCGCAAGACAAACATGAACGACATGCTCAACGATGAGTTCAACAAGCTGCTGCAGTCCTTCATGAAATCAGGCGGCCAATGAGCGCAGTCACGCCTTCCTCGCTCATGAATCAACATTTCGCCCGGCACAGCGGTTCCCAGCCAAAGAATACCTCGCGACTAACCGCGGCATTTTTATTTCTCGTCATCGCTCTTGGAGCAGCTTCAGCATCAGCCGAGGCCAGCAACCCCGCGCGTCCCAAGCTGCAGATTCTCAACGGCAGCAGCGAGCCCGCTGATATTTTCTGGCTCAAGTCCGACACCGAGCGCATGCCTAATGGCACGGTTGCTCCCGGCAAGGACACCATCATCACCACCACGCTGGGACATCGCTTTCTGATCATCGGAAGCAAGGACAACTCCGAAGCAACCGTGACCAGCGAAGTGCCGGTGCAAGCCTTCCGCTTCGGTGCCACGCCCGCATTCTACACGCAGCACATCGAGGCCCATGGCTTTCCAATTGTCGCATCGGCCAAGGTAAATCCTTACGCACTCAAGGAGGCCGCGTTCCTCGTAGACATGATGCTGGCGAAACGGCCTGAAGTGCGCGAGGCCATGATCAAGAGCGGTGCACGCATGTGCATCCTGGCTTACAACGAATACACCACCGACCTTCCAGAGTTTGTGCGCATGGCCGATGAAAAAGTGAACGAGTTTCCCGACATGTCGCCCAAGGAATATTGGGATGCACGCGCGCGAGGACTCGGCGGCAGCGATACCGATCCGTATTGCACGGTTGCCGAGGAGAATCTGCTCGGTTACCCGGGTGACCCCTATGAAAAGGAATGCATCCTGATTCATGAGTTCGCCCACGCCATCCATCTTCGTGGCATGTTGAATGTGGATCCGACTTTCGATGCGCGGCTCCGGGCCACCTACAATGCCGCGATGAAGGCCGGTCTATGGAAGGGTAAATACGCGTCGATAAATCATTTCGAATATTTTGCCGAAGGCGTGCAGTCCTGGTTCGACAACAACCGCGTCAACGACCACGACCACAATCACGTGCATCTGCGTTCGCAATTGATCGAATACGATCCCGGCCTGGCCGCGATCTGTCGCGAAGTCTTCGGCGACACTGAACTAAAATACACCAAGCCCGCGACGCGTCTCACCGGTCATATGTCGGGTTACGACCCGGCGAAGGCGCCGATCTTTATCTGGCCCGCCAGGTTAGCACAGGCCAAGGCGGAAATCCGTGCGCACGCGGTGGCGCGTGACCAAGCCGCCAACGGCGATAAAAAACGAGACACACGCAATATCGTCGGTTGGACCGTGCACGTCAGCCGCGAGCTCCTGACCAACGAAGCAAAGAAGACTGAGCGCGCGCTGGAATTGCTCCAAGCGCAACTTGAGGAGATCATCCGCGTCGTGCCCAAGCCTGCGGTCGCTGAATTGCAAAAAGTGCCGCTCTATTTTTCACCTGAGTATCCGCACACTCCACCACGCGCGGAATATCATCCTGACGCCAAATGGCTGACTGATAACGGTCGCGATCCCATCATGGCCAAGGGCGTTGAGTTCACCAATGTCCGCAACTTTGAGGCCGAGATGCGTCGAATGCCAAACTTCGCGTTGCACGAACTCGCCCACTCCTACCATGATCGTTTCCTGCCCAAAGGATTTGGCAATCCAGACATCAAGAGCGCCTATGAGAATGCGAAGGCTGACGGCAAGTATGATCGCGTAGAGCGCCAGGACTCCGAAGGCCGCAAGCGCATGGATCGCGCCTATGCCCTGACAAATCCGCAGGAGTATTTCGCCGAAACCACCGAGGCCTACTTCACCCGGAATGATTTTTACCCGTTTAACCGCGATGAATTGAAGCAGCAGGATCCAGCCATGGAAAAGTTGCTTAAGAAGCTTTGGGGAAATGGTCAGTGATTAGCTTTACCATGCCGATGTCAGCAAACTTACGTTATTCCCAGCTGCATTGGGCTCTCGCAGCAGTGCTGTGGGCTGGCGCGAGCGCCAGTGCCGAGGTGTTTCTTCCCGGCATCACATCGAGCCAGCTGGATGAGCAACTCAAGGGGCAGGCTTTAGTGGAAGAGATGAACTGCGTGGCGTGTCATGCGAGCACGGCATCGTTTGCTGCGCAGTCGAAGAAGGCGCCGCGACTGGCTGGAGTCGGGTCGCGGTTAAACCATGACTATATTACCGCATTTATCCGCGATCCTCATGGCACGAAGCCGGGAACAACGATGCCCGATGTGATGCCACCAGCGGATCGAGACCGGTTCGCGACGGAGATCACTCATTTTTTGTTGTCGCTGAAGCAGAAAGATTTTTCTCTGCAAGCTCCGGATGCCGTGGCGGCGAAACAAGGAGAGAAACTGTTTCATTCACGCGGTTGTGCAGCTTGTCATTCGCCGCGCGATGCGCAGGGCGCGGAGACCATGAAGTCAACTTCAGTGCCGCTTGGCGCCCTGGAGAAGAAATACAGTTTTAGAAGTTTGGTGGATTTTCTGCGCGAGCCTCATGCGAGCCGGCCCTCGGGCCGGATGCCGGACATGAGATTGCTGGGGCGGGACCTGGATTGCATCGCGCATTTTCTGCTGCGAGACACGCAAGTGCCCGGCAATCTCAGCTACACCATGTATCGCGGCCAGGTCTGGCAAGGATTGTCCAGCGATGAAGTGGAGCCGGAGCGCGCGGATTATGTGAAGGACTTTTCGCTGGAGAACTTCGGCAAGGTGCATCATCACGCGGCGATCCGATACGAAGGCTGGCTGAACATCGTGACCGCGGGACGCTACACTTTTTATCTTCAGATGAACGGCGGCTCGCTGCAGTTGGACGGCAAGGAAATCATCCAGCTGGAACCAAAAGACCGGCGTGGTGTCATGAAGCTGCAAGGCGAAGCGGAACTGGCCGCTGGCTGGAGGAAGATTCAGTTGATCTATTTTCACACGGGGCAGGCGCCATCGCTCTCCTTTGAAATGGAAGGACCGCAATTTAAACGGCAGTCGATCCCATCATCGATGCTCTCGGTTTCTGACAAGCCCATCCCGGCTTTTGCGCCACTCAAAGTGAATGCTGACTTCGCTGCGCGTGGACGAGAGCACTTTGGCAAACTCGGTTGCGCGAAATGCCATGACGATGTCGGCGTGCAATCCGCGTCGAGCATCGCGTTTGCGAAGCTCAATCCCACTCGCGGCTGTCTCAGTGCATCGAAGGGATCGTGGCCGCATTTTGATCTGAGTGCCGAGCAGCGCGTCTTGATCACGAAGGCGCTGCCGCAAATGGAAACTCGACAGCTCACGGACAAGGAACAACTGCACAAAACGCTCGCTACTTTTAATTGCATCGCCTGTCACGAGCGCAGCGGGCTCGGTGGAATCGCCGCTGACCGCAAGGCGATCTTCACCGGCACCGCTCCATCTCTGGGCGATCAAGGACGCTTGCCGCCGCCCTTGACGGATGTAGGAGCCAAACTCACGCCGGGATGGATCGCCGACGTGCTCCTCCATGGCCAGCGACAACGCAACTACCTCGATGCCGCGATGCCGCAGTTCGGCGAGGCCAATGTCGGGCACTTGGTGAACTTGTTTGGCAAGGTCGATCACCTCGAAGATGTCTCGTTCCCAACGATCGCCAACATCCAGGAATCGAAGAATGCCGGTTACGAAATGGTCGGCGTCACGGGTTTCAGTTGCATTGCCTGCCATGATTTCAATGGAGAGAAATCAGCTGCCGGTGCGCTCGACATCGTGCATACGACTGAGCGGTTGCAAAAGAGCTGGTTTCACCTCTACCTCCGGCAACCCCAGCGCTTTCACCCGACGGTGATCATGCCAAGCTACTGGCCGGGCGGGCAATCCATTCGGCCCAACATTCTCGGTGGTGACACCGGACAGCAAATCGAAGCCTTGTGGGCTTATCTCGCAGGCGGCACGCAGGCCAAGAAGCCGCTGGGTTTGGCGCGCACATCGAATGAGTTGAGAGTCGCCGACGTAGCGGAGATTTGTCGTGGTCGCGGCACAGCGGGTTATCGCGGGATCGGCGTCGGTTATCCTGCGCGCATCAATCTGGCATTCGATTCTGAGGAGATGGCTCTGCGCCTGCTGTGGAAGGATGACTTCGTCAATGTCGACTTCGGCAACTTCAAGCCCAAGGGTAATGACCGAATTGCCTTTCCCGCGGGCATTCCCTTTCACCGCTTGAAATCGCTGGAGGACGAATGGCCGGCCAAAGGCAAAACCAACTACACCTTTCCGCAGGATCAAGGTTACCAGTTTCGCGGTTATCATCTCGATGCCCTGCGCAGACCGGCCTTCCACTATCAATACGGCGACATCGCGGTTGAGGAATTCTTCGAGGATGTGCGCGACAAGGCCGGCAAGGCGTATTTCAAACGGACGTTTCAGTTTGATGCACCGGAGGCACAACAACCGTTCTATTTCCGCGCAGCCTGCGGAAAGAAAATCAGCGCGTCATCGGATCGCAGCTTCCTGATCGATCAACTGCAACTACGCCTCACCAGCGATCACAAGGGCATCAAGCGTGAGGGCGAGATCTTGATTCCCCTGACACTGCCGAAAGGTCATTCCACTCTCACCCTTGAATACCAATGGTAGGCCATCGAATCATCGCGGCCCTCGTGGCCGTCGCACTCTCTCCGTTCCTCCACGCCGAGGAACTCGGCGAGATGTGGGGCACGGCAGCGGCGGAGGCGAAGTATTATCCGATCGTGAATGTGCCGATTCCGCCGTCGGTGCCGATGCGGCCAGGCGGGTTGGAGATCCTGCCGGATGGCCGCCTGGCGGTGGGCACGAGACGCGGTGATATTTATTTTATCAAGGGCGCGTTCGATACCCCACCGCAGCCGGAGTTTCATTTGTTCGCCAGCGGTCAGGACGAAATATTCTCTCTGGCTTGGAAAGATGGCGCCATGACGGCCACGTCGTGGGGTGAAGTCACGCGCATCTCGGATGCCGATGGCGATGGTGTGGCGGATCGCTACGACACGCTGACCAACAACTGGGGCTTCGCCGAGTATCACGAGTTCGCTTTTGCATCGAAGCCTGATCCCAAGGGTGACATCTGGGTGGCGCTGGGCTTGAGCAGTTCGTATGAATCGCACAATTTGTTTCGCGGCTGGGCGGTCAAGGTCACACCCGATGGCAAAATGATTCCGGTGTGCAGTGGATTGCGCAGTCCGGCGGGAGTGGGAGCGAATGCGCAAGGGGCCATGTTTGCCATTGAGAGCCAGGGACCATGGAACGGCTGCTGCTCGCTCAAGCATCTCAAGCCCGGCGGCTTTCTCGGTCATCCGGCAAGCTACAACTGGTATCGCTTCGTGCCCGGCATGAAGGAACCGGTGATGCCCAAAAGCGACTCACGCCTGCACATCGAACGGAAGCGCGTGAAGGAACTGGTGCCGCCCGCGGTGTGTTTTCCGTATATTAAAATGGGCCGCTCCATCTCCGGCTTTCGACTCAATCAAACAGGCGGAAAGTTCGGCCCCTTCGAGAATCAGATTTTTCTGGGCGACTACACGCTGAGCCTCATCATGCGAGCCACCACCGAGGAGATCAATGGCGTGTGGCAAGGTGCGTGCTATCCTTTCCGCGAGGGTCTGGCCACGGGCATCATGAACGTGGAGTTCTCGCCCAAGGGACAGCTCATTGCCGGAGGTTTCACCACGAACGCACAGTGGCCGGTGCGCGGACCTGAACCCTTTGCCATCCAACGCATCGACTGGAACGGCGTGACGCCCTTCGAGATCAAAGAAATCAACATCAAAAAGGACGGATTTCTCATCACTTTTACCAAGCCCATCGATCCACAAGTCGCCGCCCAGGCAAACGCCTACAATATTACCACCTACACCCACATCTACCACGCCGGTTACGGCAGTCCGGAGGTTGATCAAACCACTTCACACGTAACCAAAGCTGCGCCCGCAGCGGACGGCCTCTCAGTAATGGTGTATCTGGAAAAATTCGAAGAAGGCCACATCCACGAATTTGATGTCGTCAAAATTAAATCCAAGAGCGGCGAGCCGCTGCTCCACTCCAAGGCTTATTACACCGTGAACGAAATCCCCTTAAACTAGCCAGCTATGCAAAAAATTCTGCCACTCATCCTTTGCTCCTTCATCGCTTTGCCAGCTCTGGCGCATCCCGTTCCCGATAATGCGCAGTGGCTCACTTATTCCGGTGGAGATGGTCCGGGGAAGGGCAAGCACATCGTGCTCATCAGTGCCGAACAGGAATACCGCAGCGAGCAATCCATGCCGATGCTGGCGAAAATCCTGAGCACCCATCATGGCTTCGACTGCACCGTTCTTTTCGGTGTGAATGACAAGGGCGAAGTGGACCCGACGATGCCAGTTTATCCCGAGAAAGGAAAAGAAAGCGAGTTCAAGCCGCATCATATCCCCGGCCTGGAACATCTCGCTTCGGCTGACCTCGTCATCTTCTTTACCCGGCTGCTCACGCTGCCGGCAACCGAGAACGAACTCATCGTGAAGTATATCGACTCCGGCAAACCCTTCATCGCCCTGCGCACGGCGAACCACGGCTTTCGCGGCCCCCTGCCTTACAAGATCAACAGCAAACAAGTGAACTGGGGCGTCGATGTTCTCGGGGGAACATTTCTGAATCATCACGGCAACTGGCACGCTGATTCCACGCGCGGCAATATTGTTCCCGAGCAGAAAGATCATCCCATCCTCAGCGGCGTGAGCGACATCTGGGGAAATTCAGATGTTTATCGCACTTACAAAGAAGGCACCAGCCTGCCCGCTGATTGCACCGCGCTCGTCTGGGGTCAGCCGCTCATGGGCCGCAAGCATGACGATGAACCCAACACCAAGCTGGAGCCGCTGCCTGTTGCCTGGTTCAAAACCTGGCAGACCAGCGAAGGCAAAAGCGCACGCGTCTTTCATTCCACGATGGGCAGCGGCCATGATCTGGAAAGCGCCGGTCTGCGTCGAATGATCATCAACGCCATCTATTGGGGCATCGGCATGGAAGCCGCCATCAGCCCCACCCGCAGCGTGGACATCGTCGGCGCTTACGCTCCGCTCGAAAGTGGGTTCAATTACCAAGAGCTCGGCGTCGTGCCGAAACCGGTCTCGGCTTACAAGTAGCAAACGGCAGAGCAAAACGGAATCACCAGCCCGCAGTCTTCGCGAGTTTTTCGCAGGCTTTGATATCGAGCTTGCCGCTCGACAGAATCGGTATTTCTACCACGCGCACCAGCTTCTTGGGAATCCAAAGCGGAGGCATTCCAAGATCGAGCAGCTTGTATCGCAAATCGAGAATCTCCTGCTGCACGCTGCCGCCAGGAATGGAAGTGAGCAAGACCAGGGCTTCGCCTTTCTCGATGTCGGGCACGCCGATCACAGCAATGCGGCGGGTGCTTTCGCCTTCGAGATTCAGGGCTTTGATGAGGCTTTCCTCCACCGTCTCATGCGGCACCATCTCGCCGCCGATCTTGGAGAAGCGGCTGAGACGGCCTTCGATAAACAAGAAGCCATCGGCATCCATGCGTCCGATATCTCCCGTGCAGAACCAGCCGTCCTTGATCACTTCTTCATTCTTGCGTGGATTTTTCAGATACCCCTCGAAGACGTTCGCACCTTTGAACCAGATCATGCCGCTCTGATGCAGCGAGCGCGGGGCATCGCTCTCCGGATCCGTGATGCGAACCGAGAGACCGGGAAGAAGCTGGCCGACACTGCCTGCACGATGGCTGGGCATGACTTCGGTGCCAGCGGGTGCTGCGGCTGCGTCCGGGTCGTGCAAATTGACATTGGACACCGGGGAAGTCTCGGTGAGGCCGTAGCCTTCCATAACCTTCATGCTAAAGCGCGACTCGAATGCGTCCGCGATGGTGCGGGGAAGTTTTTCTGCGCCGGTGACTACCAGCTTGAGTGATGCGAGCCACTCTGGGTTCACGCCCTTCATATAGCCGCGCAAGAACGTGGGCGTGGCGATCAACACGGTGGCGTGATGCTTGTGAATCAGTTCGGCGAGTTTTTTCGTCTCAATCGGATTCGTGTAAGTGATGAGGCTGACGCCCTGGATGATGGGATACCAGATGGTGACGGTGCTGCCGAAGCTGTGAAACAAAGGCAGGCTGCCGAGAATGCGGTCGCTCGTTCCGAGATTCAATCGGGAACCGAACTGACAGATGTTGGCCATCAGATTGCGATGGGTCAGCACCACGCCTTTGGGATCGCCGCTGCTGCCGCTGGTGAAGAGCAGCAGCGCTTCAGTGTTGCCACCTTTTTTCGGAACGCCCAGCATCGTGGCCAGCACCGAGGCCGGGAGCAGTTTCGAAATAATGAGCCAGCGCGCGATGGCGCTTTTTTTATTGGGCAGGAGTCGCTCGATGAATGTGAGCTGCCGGTTGGGCGGCCACGGAAAAGTTTGCATCTTCCGAACAAACAAATCAGCGGTAAGATAGTGATCCAGCTCGCCCTGCTTGATCGCGCTATCTACGGCAGAGCGGCCAGCGGTGTAATTCAGATTCACCGGCACCTTGCCCGCCAGCATGACGGCGACATTGGCGATCACGCCCAGTATGCCTGGGGGAAGGATGATGCCCACGCGCGGTTTTTTCGTCACCGCACGCACATGCGCGGCGAGGACGATGGCGGATGCGA
>JAIOQF010000119.1 GCA_021413535.1 Verrucomicrobiota bacterium | reverse complement strand
GGGCTCGGACATAAAGTAGCACGCATGTTATGCGAAGTGGCGCGTGATGCGCAAGACTGATTGCATGTGAATTGTTGTGAACAAGCGATGACGGGTGATTGCATTCCTCGACCCAAGAAAAAAAGCGACGGTCAATGACCGTCGCCTCCTGATTGATATGCGTCTGAGATCGCTCGTTAGCTTATTCGCCTTTCTCGACGGCTTCTTCATCCTTTTCCTCTTTGGCGCCTTCGGAAAGAACCGTGAGGTTGATGGTGCATTCCACCTGTTCGTGGAGCTTGACGAGAATCTCGAATTTGCCGGTGCTCTTAATAGGCTTGTCGAGCACGATCTGATGCTTGTCCAGTTGAGCCTGAGCGGGGCTTTCGGCCACGGCTTTCAAAATATCGAGCGCCGTGATGGAACCGAAGGCCTTGCCACCTTGACCGGTGGCCAGGGTGAGCTTGAGCTTCAGGCGGCGAAGTTTCACGGCCAGTTTTTCAAAGGCATCCAATTCGGCGGCTTCGCGGATGGCACGGGCTTTTTTCAAAGCTTCGAGATTGGCCATGTTGCTCTTGGTGGCTGCGAACGCCTTGCCTTGGGGCAGCAAGAAATTCCGGGCAAATCCGGCGCGGACTTTTACCAGGTCGCCTTCAGCGCCGAGCTTGTTTACTTTTTCCTTCAGAATTACTTGCGTCGTGGCCATAAAAAACGGGGGGTGAGATTGGGGGCGTGGAGAATACATGCGCTGCCGGATGTGTCAACTTCCGGGGGCATTTTCGCCGGATATCTGGTGACTTACGGCTGGCTGCCCAGCCAGAGCAGCCCCATGACCGAGAGCCCGTCGCGGATTGTGCCGTCGCGCGCCATCTCGATTGCTTCTTCCAGCGACACGCGTTTGACCGCGATTTTTTCGTTGGCGTCGGGCTGCGCTGTGGCGAACTTCAATCCGCGCGCCACATAGATGCAGGCTACCTCGTCCGTGGTGGAATTCGAAAGCTGCACGTCTTCGAGGATCAGTTCGTAATTGGACGCGATAATACCGGTTTCCTCCAGCAGTTCCCGCTTGGCGCAATCGAGCAGTTCCTCGCCCTCCGGGCAGCCGCCTTCCGGGATTTCCCACTCGTAGCTGTGATGGGTGTAACGATATTGCCCCACCAGCCAGGTGTGCCCTGCCTCATCCAAGGGGATGACTCCGACTGCGCGATTCTTGAATTCGACCACGCCATAAATGCCGGGGCCGCCGCTGGGATTAATGACCTGATCCTCGCGCACGCGGATCCATGGGTTGTCGTAGGTGACTCGGGTGTTGAGAGTGGTCCAGGGATTTTCCATAGGAAGTTGGGCGTTGAAGGTTTTGGTGCGCGAGCCGCACTTTATTATTTATCCAGACTACTGAAACGGCCGCGGAATCGCCAGTGTAAAACACGGCAAATTATCAGGCAATGAACACGCCTAGCTGTTCTCGTTGAAGCTGCGCAGGCGGCGCGCCAGCCCCTTCATCACCTCGACAGCGAAGAACGGGATTTCATGAATCATAAACTCGAAGCGTTTCGCCGCGACCGGAATAAGAACACAATCCGACTTTGCGATGGCAGTGGCGCTGCGCTGGCCACCCTCGATCACTGCCATCTCGCCGAAGAATCCATCAGGACCGACGACCTCGACGGTCTTGCCATGGACGCGCAGTTCCACCTCGCCTTGTTTCACGATATACATCTCGCCGCCTGGCTGGCCTTCCTGGAAAATGATGCCGCCGACGGGAAAGGAAACGGGTTGTGTCTGGGACTCGAAGATGTTGGGGATTTTCATGCTGTCTTTATTAGCATGAAACGTGCTCGCGTCACAGCAAATGCCGGCCCAGCATGAATTCGATGTGCCGCTCCACGATGTCGCCCATGCTGGCGCTGTATTCGAATACAGTGGTCTCGTGCAGTGCGCCAAGCTCCTCCCTGAGCTGCTTCACCTTGTCTGCCGGTTCAGCAGGGTTGTGCTTCATGCAACGGAACAGCGCGCGCAATCGCGCCTTCTCGGCGATGAAGCGCCGCGCGAACAAGGTGCGCTCTTCATCCTGGTATTGCTGCACAGTCTCTTCATTGAGCAGCTTGGCGACGAGATTCACCACGGGCAAATTTTCCTTGTAAAACTGCGGGCGGTAAATGTTCGCACGACCTTCCCAGGACTGCTGGTCGAAGTCGATGGCCCGGACGCGATACTGCACCTCTTCAAAGTCGGGCGTCATGTCCACGACGTAGTTGTAACTCCGCATGTCGCCCAGCAGGCGGATGAAACAGCGTTCGCTAAACTTCACGAACTCCTTGGCGATGCGAACGCGGTTGAGATCAGGGCGTTGAAAGTGATCAATGATGAACGCGTCGCCCGGCACGCCCGCGATGTGCTCTTCAATAAGCGTGTCTTCATGCACGAGATAGCTGATGCGATTGGGCGAGAGCACGTGTTCCATTTCCAGACCGTAGATGCGGGAGGCGTCGGCCACCTTGAGGTAGAAGTGATCGTAGTTATCGTTGTATTCGTTGACCACGCGGATGCGGAAAGGCTTGCTGTTGCCGAACTGGCAGAAATCCACGCGCTCCACATAAAGATGTGGCACCGCCTGGAGGTCGCCAGTTTTCAACAGCGAGTAGATGCTGGTGAGTTTCGGCCAGAGTTCGCGCTGGGCCACGGTGTCATAGACGACCGTCTCCCAGAGGGTGCCCTGGCCGTTTTTATCATGCAGCGGATAGGCGTTGGAGAAATCTCGCAGGTCGCGATAAAGCGCAGGCAGTGGCGAGAGACGCGCGTAATGACGCAGGTAACTGTGGAGTTCATCGGACACGCCGATGAAGGCTTTGCGCTGGGAAATGGTGTTGAGCGGGTGCGCCATGACCTCGCATTGTAGCCGCAAATGCCTTGTCAGCACGCGGAAGCGTGGCATAATTGGCGCTCGTGACCGGCTGGAAACCAGCACTGACTGTTCTAAGCCTCGCGGCATTCGTAGCCGCGCAGGATCTGCCGTTGCCATCGAGCGTCCCGCCGCCCGGCACCGGCACTGGAATGGTGAAACCCACGATTAGCATCAAGCCGCCCGCGTCTAAGCCCGTCGCACAGCCGAAACTGGAGACCGCAGCGGAACAAGCCCTCGCGGCCATGGAGCAGGCGCTCATCGAAAAACAAAAACACGAGCAGATTGCCGCTGCAGCGAAAAGAGGTGACACCGCTGCCTTAAAACAATTGATCGTCATGGCCGGTCCCGTGGATGATGCCGTGTTGAAATCCCCCAAGCCTCCCGCAGTGCCGGATGGCCGGGTGGCGCTCATCGGAATGGATGGCGCTGCCGAGGTTGGAAAAAGCCTCGATCAATTTTTCGGCGCACCGCTCACCCCCGAGCGCGAGAAACAATTGTTCGATGCCGTGAAGTCGCAGCTGGCGGGCGGCAATCAATCTGCAGTGGAAGTAAAAGTAGTCGCTTGGTGGCCCACCGAAGGCGTCATGGCCGTGACGCTGGCTCCGCGTTCGTAGTCCGGCGTTCGCTGATCGCGGCTTCGCACAGGCCGTTTGCATTTGATCCGTGACGCGTTAAAGCGCGCACTGCAAACATGACCCGACCAACTAACATCGCAGCCATCGGAAACGAAATCGCCATTGTCTGGGACGACGGCACGGAGTCGTTCATCGGCATGGAAAAACTCCGCGCGGTCTCACCTAGCGCGGAGAACATCGGCGAGCGCGATCTGCTCGGCCGGCAATTCGGCGGGACGGACCGGAAGGATTTTTCTGGCGTGACGGTTAAGAGCTGGAATCTGATCGGTAGCTATGCGGTGCAGTTTGATTTTAGCGACGGACACAACACCGGGATTTATCCGTTCGATTTTTTGCGCTCGCTGGGAGGGTGA
>JAIOQF010000178.1 GCA_021413535.1 Verrucomicrobiota bacterium | reverse complement strand
GAGGTGCGACCCCCTGGATTTCCGTGCCGATGGCAACGTGATATTCCGTGTCTTGAAAACGCGCGTAGTCCGTGGCCAGTTGATCCACCACGCCACGAATCTGTTCCTCGATGTGCGCGAGTTGCCGCACACCGGCGATGTCCTCGCCAGACACAGCCTCGCTGGCACGAAAGATACCGAGGCGATAGCTGCTGTAAGCGGCGATACGTCCCTTGCGGAAATAGAGGGCCCGCGTATTGCCCGGACCGATGTGGGATACCAGCGTGTTCTTCTGCGCAATCTCAGGATTGTTCTTCAGCAGGCGCAGGGTGATCTGATAAATCAGGCGCGTCATTTCGCCGTCGTCGATCAACTGAACATTGCGACCGCCGGTGACCTGCATGCGGTTGAGAAAAATTTCGTGGTTCGAAGCTTCAGCCAGAACGTTCGTCGTGAAGCAACGCACGTTGGCGGGCGGCACCGCGTATTCATCCAGCGAGCGCTGGAACTCGCGGAGGATCGATGCTGCTTGCTCGACAATGGCGCGAGAGACGACACCGTTGCGGAAAATATCGCGCGCGAGCGGCAAGGGTTTCTCCAGGTAATCGAGTGTCTGGCAAACGCCCTTTTCCCCACGTTCACAGATGAGCAGGCTGACCGAGGTCGCGCCAAACTGGATGACAGCGGCAAGATCAGTAACGGAAGTAGCGTCGGGCGGCAACATGGGTTTAACGATGAGTTTCCTTGAGCCAGGAGACCGCGCCGATCGCAACCGCATTGGAGCCAAGCTGGGCGATGGAGAATTTCACATGATGAAAAATCTCCGGCACGGCAAAGCGCCGCACTTCTTCGCGCAGGGATTGCAAATAATACTTCGGCAACTCCTCCACCAAGCCGCCGCCGAGTGTGATGTGATCCGGCGCAAGCAAGTTCACCACCATGGCCACACCCATGCCGAGATAGTGGATCGAGTTCTGGAAGATGCGCGCGGTCGCCTCTTCATGCGCCTTCAACGACATACTCAAAGCCTTGCTCTTCATCTCGCGAAGGGACGCGTCGGTTTTCGCATCGAGCTTGGTCGATTTGCCACGGTAGCATTCCACACTGGCCGCCGCCGCGATGCCCAGTCGGCTCGTGAGATCCTCCAGCATCACCGTGCCGGGAATCACTGAACCAAGATGGGTGCCGGGAAGGTGGATCATTCCAAGTTCCATGCAGGAGACATTGAGCCCCTGAACCAGTTGACCCGCATAAACAAAACCTGCACCCAGGCCCGTGCCGGGAAAAACACCGAGCACCGAACGCGCACCCTGCGCTGCGCCATGGGTGAACTCACCGTAAGTGCCAGCATCAACATCATTGAGCACTCCGACCGGACAGCGAAAAGTCCGATGCAAGGAATCGCCAATCGGAACGCGTTTCCAACCGAGATTCGGCGCATTAATCAGGATGCCTTTCTCTGCATCCACCGTGCCGGGACAGGCGATGCCGATCCCGCGCAATTTACTGGCATCCATATGCGCATCCGCAATGGCCTCGCGAATAGTCCCGATGATGCGTTTAAGTCCCTTGTCAGTGCCGCCGCCTTGGGTCGACTTGCGGGCGCTGCCCAGGACATTGTAGTCCGCGTCCATGACGCAGGCCATCATCTTGGTTCCTCCGAGATCAAAACCCACCCAGAACGGCTTGCGGTTCAAGGGCTTCTTCTTGGCGACTTCATTCTTGCTCATCGTTTCTAGTGGAACGGAGCAGCGCGGGTGGCAAGTGACAAAACGCGACAGTGAAGAAACAATGACCCTCTTCCGCATTCCTTGCCCGCTCCGTCTTCACAGGCTATTCGTGTAGCAACAACGACCCAAGCTCAGCGACCCGGTCCACGAGAGGCATGGATTGCAAACCAAGACGCCATTCCGGGTTCGCTGCAGCGTATAGAGGTTAGGCCACGGTTGTTTGGAGTCGAGCGTAGACACCGTTCCAAAAACGACAGAATTGCGCATGTGTGGACTGATCGACCATTGCGATGTTTGCGCTGTCATCGGGGCTGCCGCCAAATATGAATGGCTTGATGAAGTGAAGTTCCTTGCCGAAGTGCTCGTATGCTGGCGTAGCCTCGTGGAGAGTCGCCAAAGCTGAACTGAGTGCTTCGATGTTTGGGTAGGCATCCTGTCGGCCTGCTTCGGAAAGCGGTATCCAAGGAATGCGATACAGTTTGGAGTCGCGGCCAAGGCATAACGCGTCAAGACCCCAAGAACCCCAAAGTTCGTAGCCCGGCAGAAACTCCTCGAACCCATACAAGGAAGCGATGTCCTTGCGAGCGGACAGCGCAAAAAATCGGACGTATTCATCGGCAAGCCAGCCTTCACGATGCGCGTTCATAAGTCGCCTAACATTGTTTTATTCTGCAATCCATCGCACATTTATCGCCCCTTATGCTGCAAAAGTGAAGCTTTTGTCGAACTGAAAGGACAGCATCAAGACGAATATTCTTGTTCTCTGAATTGACTCTGCCGACTGAATTAGGACCATGACCGCACCGTGGGTTAAAAACCCACGACTACTTTACGCGACCGCTATGCGGATACTTTGCGCGATACGAGTCACTATGGCACTTACACCAATTCACAAATTGACCCAATACGCGTCAAAACGACTCTAAATTGTATGCAGATTGCTCAAGTAATATCACTACACAACTCATTTATTATGTGTTATTTAAATCATTTTTGAAAACACAAAATATCCATAGGCACACCTAATGCGCTACACAGCACCGCTAAGTCTATAAACCCTAACCAACATCATCCTATGAAACTCATCCGCACCTACCCTGTCACCGGTCTCAACCGAGTCTCTGACTTCGATGACTGGTTCCGCAATCCCTTCACTGGCTTCCCAGCCAACTTGTCCCGCCTTGCTGGCTGGGATAAGCTCTTCAACGAACCCGGCCCTGTCACACTGGCCGCCGACATCCACGAAGACCGGGATCATTATTATGCCCGCTTCGAAATCCCCGGCGTCAGGAAGGAAGATGTGAAGATCGAATTGAGCAACAATCTGCTCACGGTCTCTGCAGAAAAGAAGGAGAAGCAAGGCGACGAAGAATCCAGCTTCAGTCTGACGCGCTCCATCTCAGTCCCGGACACCGTCAAAGCAGACGCCATCAGCGCCAAGCTCGAGGACGGCATTCTCACCGTCACCCTTCCCAAGACCGAGGAACGCAAACCCCGGAATATCCAAGTCTCTTAACTCCACCATTCCATTATTACACTATTCCACCCCCCTCATCACCATGAACACTTGCTGCACACCCCGAACCGATACACGCAACGACACCCGCACTGCGCCCGTCGGCGTGAAACCCCGTTACTCCATCGACGGCAATCAAGATGCCTACTCCATTCGCGTCGAGCTTCCCGGCGTGAAAAAGGACAATGTCCGGATCGATCTCGACAGCGACGTGCTGACCATCCACGCGAAACGCAGCAGCGCTGCGCCAGCCGAATGGAAACCGCTCCATCGCGAACTCG
>JAIOQF010000106.1 GCA_021413535.1 Verrucomicrobiota bacterium | reverse complement strand
TCAGAGTTTCCATCGCGATCGTAGCTAGGGCGAGACGTCCTTGCTACGCGATCTCGGACATCTTCTTAATGTGCGTTTGCGCCACACCTTCCAGCACCTCCACCGCCACCGAACCGGCATCGTCCTCCCAACACAGCCGCGCGACCCGCTCGCAATTCACCTTCACCGTGGCATCGCACAAGAGATGCTCCAACTCTCGCGCAATATTTGCCGCCGTGAATTTCCGCGGCGTGAGCGCAGTCCCGCAACCCAGCCGCTTTAATCGCATCGCGTTGTCCGGCTGATCGTGCGCCATCGGCATCACCAGTTGCGGCACACCAGCAGCCAGCGCCTGGGACATCGTCCCGATGCCTCCGTGATGCACCAGCGCGCTCACTCGTGGCAGCACTTCGCTGAACGGCAGATAATCAAACGCCCTGGCCCACGACGGCAACGACTGCGGCAACTGTTCCGGAAAGCGCGTGCCTAGAAGAGCGCGCCTGCCCAACTTCTCGCAAGCACCCAGCGCGGCAGCAAAGAAGTCACGCGACTGCGCATTGCCCGTGCCCGGCGAGCACAGCAGCGGCTTTTCACCCGCCGCCATGAAATCTTGAATATCCGGCGGTAGCAGAAACTGCCCGCGCAAATCCTCCTGTGGGAATCCGGTCGCACGTGTGTTCACGGGCCAGTCCGGCTGCGACGCGGCGAACCATTCTGGGAAAAGCGCCAGATTCGCATCCGGAGAATGCAACCAATCCGGAATCAGCCGCGCTGGCGCACGAACGCCGATCCCCCGGCAGAACTTCTTCAAACCAGCACCCACCATGAGGTTGGCCGGATTAGCCGTGGTAAGAAATAATCGCTTCATCCAGCGCGGCAGCAATCGCAGCGGTTCCATCCAGGAAAAGAAAACCGGCATGTCCCACTCGCTCAAAAAACACGAAGGCTGCAAGTGCACCGTCACCAGAGGCACACTGAACTTCTCCCGCGCCGCCCGCGCCGCAAACTGGTGAAATGGCGAAACCAGCACCACCGGCCCCCGCTTCACTTCATCGGCGATCGCCTCAAAAAAAAGCGGCAACGCGATCAGCGACTGTTGTAATACCAACTCGGTTCCCGCGAAGGGTCGCCAGAGAGCGGGATGGTGCAGGATAGATAGAAAGTCTTCATCCCTCCCAACCCCCGTGAAGGCCAGACCAGCCTTCTCCGCTGCCTCGCGAAACATCGGCACCGTGATCACCCGCACTTCGTGCCCACGCGCCGCCAGCAATTTACCCAGCCAAAGATGCGGATTCACATCGCCGCCACTGCCAAAAGGTGTCAGAACGAACCGCGCCATGTCGCATCATGCCGCGCGCGATGATTTATGCAAACACACGCGGCATGATGAGCAAACTGCGACGGCTAAATCTGCTTCCGCGTCCATTTGATCCCAACCACGGTCTGAAACGACCCCGCGATGATCAAAGCTCCACCCAAGGCTTGCGCCCAAGTGAAACGCTCGTCGAAGAACAAGATGCCGCCCAGCGAGATGACCAATGGCAACGTGATCTGAAACGCACCGCCAGCCGCGACCGTAAGAAAGCGGAAGCCCTCTGTCATCGCCAACTGCCCGATCGCAGCACTCAACGCCGCCACGATGAGCAGCGCGATATCCACCGAGCCGAGATGAACCACGCCGCGCGCGGCGAACGGCAACGCAAGCAATAAACCGTAGATGCATTGCGAAGCGAAGATGGTGGCGCTGGTCTCCGTTTTCGTGAGCTGCCGAATCACGACCACCACCATCGCGGCGATGATCGCACCGCCCAGCGAGCAGCCCAGACACACCAGGTGTTGCTGATGAGTGTGGCCTTGCCCGCACCCAGAGGTCCCACGCTCAAATAATAAGCCGCCGTGCCCAAGGCACCCATCACCCCGCGTGACGCGAGTAACCAGCTCAAAAAAGAACGCCTGATGCTGAGCGTGCGCGACGGCAAAAAGATGATCATCGTCATCAGCAAACCGAACGCACAGCGAAAGCTCATCGTCACCCACGGATCGATGTGGCGGACACTCGAGCAGTGCTTGATGAGCAGCGTGTTGCCCGTGAAACAGGTGATCGACAATAGCATCCACAGCGTGCCACGACGCAGATCAATGAGAGGCGCAGGATGCTGAGACGGTGAATTAGAAGAAGCAATGCTCATAGGGTGGAACCGGTCTGAGGTTCCGCCCGGATGGGCTGTGTCTGATGACTCTTAATCTTGAAAGCGACAGCGCGGGAGTTCCTCAAACCGTAGGGTCAGGCCAGCCAAATTCGGCGGACCGTGACGACGGCTCGCTTAATAAGAACGCTGGCAGGTTTGAAGTTCATCAGACTCGGCAATAAAAGCGCGGGATGAGCGGATGTGCAATGGTGATTTTTGCGGAATACCGCACCCTGTGCTATTCTTTGCGTCCCTTTTATGAGCCAAACCAAAGTCGGACTCGTCAGCCTCGGCTGCGCCAAGAACCTCATCGATTCCGAAATCATGATCGGTCACCTCCAGCAGGCCGGCATGGTCATGACACCGGAAGCCGATCTGGCAGACGTGCTCATCGTCAACACCTGCTCCTTCATCGACATGGCGAAGAAAGAGTCCATCGCCAGCGTGCACGAGGCGGTGGACGGTCGCGAGGGATCGACCAAACGCGCGAAGCAAAAGATCATCGTCGCCGGCTGCATGGCACAACGGTTTGCTCAGGAACTGCCCAACTTGATGCCGGACGTGGACGCGTTCATCGGACTCGACCAGCTCACGCAAGTGGCGCCGATCATCGACGGCTTGATTGGTAATAAGCGCGCGGAGGACGAGACACCGGAAAACTTTGTCACCCAGAAGCCGCAATACATTCCCGATTATGACACGCCCCGCTTCCGCCTGACACCAAAGCATTTCGCCTACATCAAGATCGCCGAGGGCTGCAATCATCCCTGCAGCTTCTGCATCATCCCGAAAATCCGCGGCCAGCATCGCAGTCGCACGCAGGAGTCCGTCGTGAAAGAAGCCGAAGCGCTGGTGAAAAGCGGAGTGAAAGAGATCAACCTCATCTCGCAAGACACCACATACTTCGGCATGGACAAGTGGGAAGGACAGCGCCCCAATCCGCGCAGTGGCGTGGACAGTTCCCGCGGCGAAAGCCTGGCGTCGCTCATCCGCGCGCTGAATAAGATCGAGGGTGATTTCTGGATCCGTCTGCTCTACACCCATCCCGCGCACTGGAGCGATGATCTCATCCAAGCCATCGCCGAATCACCTAAGGTCGCCCGCTATGTGGACATTCCGCTGCAACACATCAGCGACCACATGCTCAAGCTCATGAAGCGGGAGACGGATGGTGCTTACATTCGCGACCTCATCCGGCGCATGCGCGCCGGGATACCCGATCTCGCGATCCGCACCACTTTCATCGTCGGCTTTCCCAACGAAACCGAGGCCGACTTCAACGAACTCATCGAATTCATCAACGAGTTCAAATTCGAGCGCGCCGGTGTCTTCAACTACTCGCGCGAAGAAGGCACCCGGGCCCACAAGATGGAAGGTCACGTCCACCACGCCACTCGCAAGCGCCGCTGGGATGCCGCCATGCTTGCCCTTCAGGAGCGCGCGGAAGAATTCAATAAGACACAGGTCGGCAAGACGATCCGTGTTCTGGTGGAGTCACCCGGCGTTGCCCGCACTTACATGGATGCACCGGAAATCGACGGCACTGTCTTCGTGGACAAGAAATTGCCGGTGGGTGAATTCGCTGATGTAACGATCCACGACTGGCGCGGCTACGATCTCGTGGCTCACAAGTAGCCCATGGATGGCGTAAGACCTATTTTTTGCCCTTACTCACTGCCGCGGCAAACCAGTCGCCACCGCCTCCAAGTCCTCCGCCGGTTCCGCTACCACTGCTGCGATTACCACCACTAGGACGATCGCTTATCGGCGCTTTGGTTCCCGGCTGCCGTTTCTCGAAGTCGGGCTTCGCTTTCATGGAGAGCGCGATGCGCTTCCGCTGCAGATCCACCTCGATAACAGTGACCTGCACTTTCTGCTGCACCTTCACCACTTCGCTGGCGTCCTTCACGAAATGATCTGCCAACTGGCTCACGTGGACGAGCCCGTCTTGATGCACGCCGATATCCACGAACGCGCCGAATGCAGTCACGTTGGTGACAATGCCTGGCAGCTTCATGCCGACGCTTAATTGCTCCGCCTTGTCCACACCTTCGGCAAATTTGAAAACCTCGAACTGCTTGCGCGGATCGCGGCCCGGTTTGGCCAGCTCATTGACGATGTCCTGCAACGTCGGCAGACCAACCTCATCGCTGACATACTTTCTGAGTTCGATCTTTTTTCGCAGTTCTTCTTTTGTGAGCAGATCACTCACGTCACAGCCCGCATCCATCGCCATGCGCTTCACAAGATCATAACGTTCTGGATGCACAGCGCTGGCATCCAGCGGATGCGCCGCACCACGAATGCGCAGGAAGCCAGCAGCCTGTTCGAAGGCTTTGTCGCCCAGACGTGGCACACTGCGAAGTTCCGCACGTGATTTGAAGGGACCGTTTTCATTACGATAAGCCACGATGTTCGCGGCGAGCGTCGAGTTCAAACCGGAGACATACGAGAGCAGTTGCTTGCTCGCGGTGTTCACCTCCACACCCACGGCGTTCACACTGCTCATGACCGTGTCATCGAGACTGTCCTTCAGCAAAGTCTGGTCCACATCGTGCTGATACTGACCGACCCCGATGGACTTCGGATCGAGCTTCACCAATTCCGCCAACGGATCCATCAAGCGTCGCGCGATGGACACGGAGCCGCGCACCGTAAGGTCCTGATCCGGAAACTCCTCCCGGGCCACATCACTCGCCGAGTAGATCGAGGCACCGCTCTCATTCACCATGAGAATCGGAACCGCCTTGGGCAGGCCGATCTTGTTGAAGAACATCTCCGTCTCCCGGCCCGCTGTTCCATTGCCAATCGCAACCGCTTCGATCTTGAACCGTTCGAACAGGTTATGAATCAGAGTCTTTGCGTGCAGAAGCGAATTACCTTCGCCGAGAAGATAAATCACATCGTTATAGAGCAGTTTCCCTTGGGCATCGAGACAGACAATTTTGCAACCCGTGCGAAAACCGGGATCCACGCCCATCACACGCTTCTGTCCGAGCGGTGCCGCCAGCAGCAACTCGCGCAGATTGTCTCCAAATACCCGCACGGCTTCCGTGTCAGCTTTCTTCTTCGATTCCAATCGCGCTTCGGTTTCCATCGAAGGCGCCAGCAGGCGCTTGTAGCCATCCTGCACCGCTTCGCTGACCTGTTTCGAGCACGCCGTATTTCCCTTCACAAACTGCGCCTCCAACAGTCGCAACGCCTCCGCTTCCGGCGGCGTGATGCGCATGATGAGAAATCCTTCCTTCTCGCCACGGCGCATCGCCAGCAACCGGTGCGAAGGACAGCTCTTTAGAGGTTCGCTCCACTCGAAATAATCACGGAACTTCGCCGCGTCTTCACTCGTATCCTTGCCAAACATGACCTTGGACGAAACCGTGCCCTGCTCGTTGATCAGTTTCCGGATGGTCGTCCTGGCCTCCGCAGCCAAACTGCCAGCGGCTCCAGGCCTTTTCCTTCGCAATTGTCGCCCGTGTGCGGCGCTTGGGACGAAAAGGGGCAAATAAATCTTCCAGCAATGTCATCGTTTCCGCCTTTTCAATCTTCGACTTCAGCTCGTCGGTGAGCAGCTTGCGTTCATCGAGTGATTTCAAGATGACCTCGCGCCGCTCATCAAGCTGGGCCAGTCGCAACATCCCGTCGCGAATGCCGGTGATGGCCACTTCATCCAGCAAACCGGTCGCCTCCTTGCGATACCTCGCGATGAAGGGCACCGTGCCGCCCTCCACAATGAGTTGGGCCGTGGCACCGACCTGCGAAGGCTTGATACCCAGCTCACGGGCGATAGTTTCGATGTGTTTCAAATTCATGTCTCAGGGGAATTGATAAATGTGGCTGCTGAAATAACGGAAGGCTGAAATCCAGCAAGCGAAAGAGCGTGCCGACAAGAATTTCGCTTGCGGTTCGCCACCACCCTTTGAGTAAAGCACGGCGCTGTCTTCCTAAACCGCAAACCTTTCAAAGCGCGACACCAGTCGCTTGGGGACCACGCACTGAACGAGGGCGGCATCCGCTTCGTATTTTTCACTCAAGACTTTTCCCTGCTCATGCGCCAGCGCGACGAGTTCAAGCCGGTTCATTGGCAGGCGCAAATTCAGCCGCACCACACGATCATAGACTAATTCGTGAATGCGATGGAGCAGACCATCCAAGCCCGCCCCCGTCTTCACTGATATGAAAATGGCATCCGGATTCCGATTCTGCAGTTCCTGCAATCGCATCGGATCACTGACGATGTCTATTTTGTTAAAGACCAGAATCGTCTTTTTCTCCCCAGCGCCGAGTTCATTCAGGACTTTTGTGGTTGTCTGAATGAATTCATCGGCGCGCGGATGACTGGCATCCGCGACATGAATCAGGAAATCCGCCAGCAGCGTTTCTTCCAGCGTGGCACGAAAGCTTTGCACCAAATTGTGCGGCAACTTGCGGATGAAGCCCACGGTGTCCGTAAGCAAGATCTGCTGGCCATCTGGCAAATCCATCCGCCGCGTGCTGGTATCGAGCGTGGCGAAGAGCTTGTCCTCGACGAACACATCGCTGCTCGTGAGCTTGTTCAGCAGTGACGATTTACCAGCGTTGGTGTAACCGACGATGGCACCATGCGGCACTGGGACACGGCTGCGTTCCTTGCGCTGAGTGTCGCGCTGTTTTTTTACTTCGTTGAGGTCAGCCTTGAGCTTGTCAATTCGCTTGTCCGCCAAACGACGGTCCACTTCGAGCTGCATTTCACCTTCGCCGCGTCCCGCTCCGCCGGTGCCCGCACCACCCGCGCCCCGTTGACGGTCGAGGTGCGCCCACATGCGCGTGAGCCGCGGCATCGAATACTCCATCCGCGCCAGCGCCACCTGAAGCCGGGCTTCACGCGAACGCGCCCGCATGTTGAAAATATCGAGAATCACTTCCTGACGGTCGATGACAGCCAATCCACTTTCCTCTTCCCAAGCGCGCTGCTGGCCGGGTGAGATTTCATTATCGAAGATGATGCAATCACAACCCAGTTCCTTCGCGTGATCCATCAGTTCCTTGGCCTTGCCGGAGCCGATGAGGTAGCGGGGGCTGATCTCCCGCACGTTCACCAGCACCGTTTCCGCAATGCCAATGCCGAGCGTGCTGACGAGATCCTTCAGTTCTTCCAGCAAATCACGCGCGTCATCCGCCTCATCACGCTTGAAGTGCGCGCCGATCAGCAGCGCGCTCTCGACCAGGTTGGGTTTTGCTTTGATGTCAAACATGCGGGGCTTCCACGATGCGGGCAAATCCCAGCATGGAAAGCGGAATCCATTGCTAACACGAGTGACTAAATCGATAAAGGAGTAATGGCTGCGGGTTCTGAGATGTAATCCAGAATGCGGGCACGGTGATTTCGACCCGCAGGGTTTCGCGGGCGAGAAAAGCGTCTATAAGATTTCGGCTTGATTCTTGCCCCAGTAATGCCAGGCTTACCGCATGATTGCCAACGTATCAGTCAAAGGGCAGATGGTCATTCCCGAAGCCATTCGCGAGCAGGCACACATCAAAACAGGCGACAAGCTCGATGTCGGCTACGCCAATGGCTTGATCGTGCTGCGAAAGCGACGGGCAATGACGCCCGCCCGCGTGCGGTCGTTGCTGCTGGCAGGACGCGACCTTCCCGAAATGAAGCCAACAGATGAAACCGTCGTAACCCGTGCGGTGCAACGCGTGAGAAACCGTCACAAGGAGTGAAAGTGGTTTTCGACACAAACGTGGTAGCTAGCGCGAGCTTCTGGCGCGGCGCACCGTTTGAGTGCCTGGCCTCATGGGCACAGGGCCGGTGCGAGTCCGTGGTCAGCCCCGTTCTTCTGGCGGAGTATCACGAAACCATTGATGAGCTTCGTCTGGATTATCCCAAGCGCCCGCCCGTGGAGTGGGCTGATGCCCTCACTGATTCTGCCGAATTGGTTTTTCCCATGGAACGCGCCTCTGGAGCGACGCCCGATCCTGACGACGAAATGGTTCTGGAATGCGCACTAGCAGGCGAGGCTGACTTCATTGTGACCGGCGACAAGAAACACTTGCTGCCGCTCCGCGAATTCCGCGGCACACGGATTATCAGCCCTTCGGATTTTCTGCGACTGCTGACGGTCGGATGAGTGCGGCATTGCCCAATACGTTCATAATCATCAAAACACTTCACTACCTGAGTCAGTAGCGTGAAAGAGACCTTGCGTTTACCTACGCAAATTACCTTC